>JAUWYT010000215.1 GCA_030615705.1 Chloroflexota bacterium | reverse complement strand
CTACAGCGCCTTTAGAGCGAGGAGGAACTCGGCGCCACGGACGGGGCCGAACGCGGGGCGAAGCTGCCAAAGTGACCTCTCATCCCGCGCCCGAAACCACCCTTCATGCCGTGCCCGAAGCTGAAGCTCCGGCCCATGGGGAAGAATCCCTGTTCTAGCCCCTCCAGCAACCAGTCGGCCTGCTCCTGACTAATGCGTCCATTCTCCACGGCTTGCTCGATGGCCTCCGTCCTAGCCTCGACTCGGAGGGCATTTATGGCGTCGTGCACCGCTTCCAACTCGATGCCTTGCTCCTCGGCAATCTCGGCCAGACCCCTGCCCGCGTGCAACTCGGCAAAGAACTCCTCAGGGGTCAGCCCCAGGGCCTCAGCCGCCGTGTCGAACCTCGTCCACGAACCGCCCCATAAGCCAAAACCTCCACCGTGACAACCGAAGGGCGCTTCAGGTGTGGGTGTGGGCTCCTGAGCCAAGGCAGGCACAACCACAGCCACTGCCAGGAGAGCTACTGCCAGCGCTACACCGGCCAGAATCATGAGCCTCTTTTTCATTCGATTCACCTCCTTCCTCGTCTAGATTTGGGTTGGCTTTCCTCCAACCCGCCTCTATTATACCAGAAGCATGTGAAGAGGTTATGAAGAAGTCGTCAGGGTTCGATGTAGATCGTTCGCTAGCGGGTATCCCTGCGCAGGGCCATCGTCGCCGCACCCAGGAACAGTATTAAGAACAGGCTCAGGGCTGCCATGTCTCTCAGCAGCATCAGAGGCTCCAGCGACCCCAGTACCGTCTGTCGCAGGGCGTCAACCGAGTAGGTGAGGGGCATCAGGTAGGCTATCGCCCGTAAGTACCGGGGCATGGTGGCCAGGGGCACGAAGACCCCGGAGACAAAGAGCATGGGGAAGCGAATGACGTTCATGGGCATCATGGCGTTGGGCATCTCCTCGGCGCGGGCAGAAAAGAGGATGCCGAAGGCAGAGAAGGTCAAAGCAGATAGCGCCAGGCCCAGGATGAAGAGGATGGGAGTGGCAATCCCTATCCCCAGAAACACCACCCCGATGAGCAAGGGAACCAGGGAGAGTATAAAGCCGTAGGTGAAGCCAGCCAACGTTTTGCCCAGGATGATGGCGAAGGGCGAGACAGGGGCGACCAGCAGCCTTTCCAGGGTTTTGGTCTTCCGCTCCAACGGCAGCACCGCCGGTCCCAGCGACCCAGCGGCGAAAAACGAGGTTATGGCCACCAGACCAGGGATGAGCAAGGTTGGCTCAAGGGACCGGCCCACGGTAAAGGCCAGATAAGTGAACCCCGGAAAGAAGAAGCCAAACATTATCACCGGCGGCTTCAGGTAGTAGATCTTGATGTCCTTCTTGGCGATGCGAATGGCTCCCAGAAGCTCTCTGGTCACTCGCCCGAACAACCCCTTCTTCCTGCGCATTGCTTACCCCTCCTATCCGCCTACCGGTGCGGTCATCTTCAGGAAAACATCCTCCAGCCTGGGCTTCAGCGTGTTCAGGGAGATAACCCTCAGAGCACGTTCCTCCGCATAGCCCATCAACCCCGGCAAGACCTCAGCAGGCTCCTGGGTGTAGAGATTGAATTTGTCCCCCTGTTTCACCACAGCATCGCAGCCAGAGATGGCCTCGAGGTCATGCACTACTCCCCCGTTCACCCTATCGAACGAAACCTCAACGATGTGTACTCCCAAGACCAGGCTTTTGAGCCTCTCAGGGGCGCCGCTGGCCACAATTCGCCCCTCGCTTATGATCGCCACTCTATCGCACAACTGGTCAGCCTCCTCGATGTAATGGGTGGTCAAAAAGACAGTGATGCCCTCATCATTCAGGCTTCTGATCAAATCCCTGACGAAGACGGCGCTCCTGGCATCCAAGCCAGTTGTCGGCTCGTCGAGGAAGAGGATGCTCGGTCTGTGAATGAGTGCCATGGCGATGGTCAGCCTGCGCTTCATCCCCTTGGAGAAGCCTCCAACCTTCGAGTCCCTCCGGTCGTAGAGGTCGAACATCCCCAGAAACTCCGTGGCCCTCTTCTCCCTCTCGCTTCTGGACACGTCATAAAGCTCTGCAGCGAAGATGAGGTTGTCCCACGCCGTCAGCTCATCGTAGACGTTGGAGACCTCGGGCACTATCCCGATGAGCCCCTTTATCTCGTGGATGTCGCGGAGGATGTCGTAGCCTCCCACACGAGCCGTTCCCTCGCTGGGCTTTAGTAACCCTGTAAGTATCTTGATGGTGGTGGTCTTCCCCGCTCCGTTTGGGCCGAGGTAGCCGAAGATCTCTCCTTGCTGCACCTCAAAGTTGACGTGGTCTACGGCAAGGAGGTCGCCGTAGTAGCGGACCAGTTCGGACGCTACGATTGCGCTTGTCACTTCTTCCCCCCTTTGTATATTTGCACGCTTCCCGCTTTGAGCCTGCCTGATTTACACACCGAAGTGGGGAGGACAATCCGCGCTCCTCCCCACTTCTTGAAAGAGAGAGTTACTCCTCTCCCTTCAGCTTGGCGATGCGCTCCTCGACGGCCTGCGCTTCCTCCCGCAGGCCCTCCAGGTACTGCTCGAGCCAAGCGATCTTTTCGTCTTTGGTCCAGAAGCGCGGCCCAAAGCGGAAAGGCCCACCGCAAGCGCAGAAACCGCCATGATGATGGCCCCAATGCCAGCCACCGTGATGGCTCTCAGGTTCGCAACACATGCTCTCACCTCCTTTCATTCCTAGAATCTGACAATAGACTAATACAACTCTACTTGATGACCACAAAGTCCTCACCCAACGTCTCCCGCAGTCTTGCTTTGTACTGCTCCAGCTTGCCTCGGTCAAGCGAGTAGTGCACGAAGTGGCCGCGCCGCTCGCCCCTGACCAGCCTGGTCTGTCTCAGAACGCGCAGATGTTGCGAGACCGCCGATTGCGTGACCCCCAGCATATGAGCCAGGGCATTTACGCACAACGCCCCCCCGCCCTCGGCCAGTAACTTGACCAACCTCAGCCGGGTGGGGTCCGATAAGACTTTGAATATCTCAGCCAATTCCTCTATCTCGTCCATCGCCACCGCTCAAAATCATATTAGTGTCCGCTAATACACTTAAATTATACCGCAGCTTTTGGATTTTGTCAAGTGGGTGTCCGCATCCGTCAGAAAGCGGGAGCCTGCCACCCCGACGGGTAGGCCGACCGCGTACCCCAGCAAGACCATCCTGACGGCCCCGGTCAGCCACTAGGCTCGCGTCCCTTAACGCCGCTAGGCGCTGGAAGCAACAACAAAATCGGGCCTCTGATTAGCAGAGGCCCGATTCCCAAGGCAAGGTTCTTTCGATTATGTCAGTCTAGCTTCACTTGTTCCTCACCGCTGTAGACATGCATGTGCCCGCCACGGGCATACCCGATGAGGGTGATGCCCCAGGCTTTGGCCATCTCCACGGCCAGATCAGTGGGTGAAGTGCGCGAGACCAACACGGGCACCTGCATTCTGGCCGCCTTGTTCAACATCTCCACGGAGAGACGCCCCGTGGTCAAGAGTATTCGATCCCTGGTGTCAATTCCCTCCAGCAAACACTGACCCTGAATCTTGTCCAGAGTGTTATGTCTGCCCACGTCAGACGCCACGACCAGCAACTGCTGGCCGTCGCTAAGAGCCGACGTATGCGCACCGCCCGTGCTACGGTAGAGCTCGGCCTCGCGATAAAGCCGGCGCAGCAGGCCAAGAACTTGGGCCGGTGTCACCTTCAGAGTTGAATCAACCTTGCTTGTCTGTACTGATAGGTCCGCGAAGGTAGTGCCACCCCCGCAACCAGAGGTGAGAACGCGTCTGGTCGGCAGCTCAACATCCTGGGTCAAGCGCACCTCGACCATCTCCTCCTCGTCGCAGACCCGCAGCAGCGCCACCTCATCCAGGCTAGCGATGATCCCCTCCAAATAGAGAAAACCCAACACCAGGTATCTCAAATTGTGGGGAGTGCAGAGGAAGGTAATCAACTCCCGTCCGTTGACGTACACTGTGACGGGGGCCTCCCGCACCACCTCCCTCTCCATAGTCTTCATGCCATTGGCAGTATAACGGCTATAGATCAAGCTCCGACTAGCTATGACCATCACTTCCTCCTCGCCAAGCTCCTGGCTTTCTCCAAATCGGCAGGTGTGTTGACGTTAAAAAACGAAAGGCACTGGGGGTCGAATAATTTTATCTCCTGCTCTTCGACACAGCGC
>JAUWYT010000119.1 GCA_030615705.1 Chloroflexota bacterium | reverse complement strand
CGCTGGCAGGCCGTTGGCGCCAGGCGTAGTAGCCACTGGGCGACACATCCAGCACCTTGCACAGGCGGGTCATCGGCAAGTCGTTCCGGTGGTTCTCGATGAACTGAAACCTCATTTGCTTGGTTGCGAGAAGATGGCGACTGCTTTTTTTAGGATATCCCGCTCCTGGCGCAGGATGTCGTTGTCCCGCTCCAATTGCCGGATGCGCTCTTGCTCGGGCGTGAGACGACCATGGCCGGGAAAGCCCTGTTCGCCATCCATTGAGGACTTCTGTTTCCATCGGAAAAGACAACTTTTGCCGATGCCCAGGTCACGTTCGATCTCGGCAGCGCTTTTGCCACTTGTTTCTAGCAGCCGAAGTGCTTCAAGCTTGAATTCTCGAGTATACGACCTTCTGGACTTTTCCATCGTTTCCCTCCGAAAGAGTATTATACCACGAATCTTGCTTATCTTCGTGTCCACTTTTTCGGGGGAAGATCACTCTGGGCCATCTTGGTTTGAGCAAAGAGTTGTCCAAAAAGCTCCAAAGCCCCTGGTTGATACGCCTCTGAAGCTCTCGGGGAGGTGGGCGCTGAACGCTTACCATCAAGCAGTAATAAGGAGGATGCCACATGGCGAATGAAAGGCTATTCGAGGAGATGACCAAGGCCGTCATCGCTGGCTTGCCCGACAAGGCGCGCGAGCTAGCCAACGAAGCGTTGCACGCAGGCATTGATCCACTGGCAGCGATCGAGCAAGGCTTCAAGCCAGGCATGGACGTCGTCGGCGAGGGCTTCGCCAGAGGCGAACTGTTCATCCCCGACCTGATGATGAGCAGCAAGGCAATGCAAGAGGCCATCGCTGTCCTGGAACCGGAGATGATGAAGCGCAAACAGCATCTCCAGACGCTGGGCAAAGTGGTCATCGGCACCGTGCAGGGGGACATCCACGAGATCGGCAAGACGCTGGTGGCCACCATGCTGGCTGCCAACGGCTTCGAGGTGCACGACCTGGGCGTGGACGTATCCCCGCAGCAGTTCGTTAATGCCGTGCGCGAGGTGAACGCCGACGTGGTGGGCCTCTCGGCGCTGCTCACGACGACCATGCTCAATCAGGAAGCCGTGATCCTGACTCTCAAAGAAGCTGGCTTGCGCGATCAACTCAAGGTCATCATCGGCGGCGTGCCCGCCAGCCCCGAGTGGGCCAAGGAGATCGGAGCCGATGCCTACGCCGAAAACGCCACTGAGGCGGTCGAAGTGGTCAAAGGGCTGGTGCAGGCGTAGAAAGGGAGAGGAACGATGCGAGCGCAAATCCTGCAACGATTGGCCTCGGGCGAGGTTCTGATCGCCGACGGGGCGACGGGCACCATGCTGCAGGCGGCCGGGCTGCCCACGGGGACGCCGGGCGAGGCGTGGATACTGGAGCGGCCCGAGGAGATCATGCGATTGCACCGCGCCTACGTGGAGGCGGGCTCCCAGATCATCCTCACCACCACCTTCGGCGGCACGCGGGCGCGGCTGAAGGCCGCAGGGCTCGACGTCCAGGCGGGGGAGATCAACCGCCGCGCCGCCGAGCTGGCCCGCCAGGTGGCAGGCGACCCTTCGACAGGCTCAGGGCAGGGCGAGGTTTACGTTGCCGGCGACATCGGCCCTACGGGCGACATGATGGTTCCCCTCGGCCCGCTGACCTACGAGGCCGCCGTTGAGCTGTTCGCCGAGCAGGCCCAGGCGCTGGCAGCGGGGGGCGTGGATTGCATCTACATCGAGACCATGAGCGACCTCAACGAAGCGAAGGCCGCCGTCGAGGGGGTGCGGCAGAGATGCGACCTGCCCGTCTTCTGCACCTTCAGCTTCGACGCCCACGGCCGCACCAGCATGGGGGTCAGCCCGGCGCAGGCGGCCCGGACAATGGTAGCATTGGAGGTGCCGGCCATAGGCGCTAACTGCGGCCACGCGCCCGAGGAGGTGCTGGACATCCTGCCGCAGATGCGCGAGGCCGCGCCCGACGCTTACCTGATCGCCAAACCCAACGCTGGCGTGCCGCGCATGGTCAAGCGCCAGGTCGTTTACGATGCCACGCCGGAGAGGATGGCCGAGTTGGCCCGCCGCTACGTGGAGATGGGAGCCTGCATCGTCGGTGTTTGTTGCGGCTCCTCGCCCGCCGACATCGCGGCCATCGCTGCGGCCCTGAGAATAGGGTAGGGGCGACCCTTGCGGTCGCCCTCTCCAGGCATGGGCAACCGCGAGGGTTGCCCCTACAGGAGGACAATCGCGTGAGAGCAAATTATCAGGTGAACGCCACCACGCAATTTCGCGTGCTGTCCGATGATCAAATCGAGGAGATCTTCCACTCCGCCCTCAATGTCCTGGAGCGGGTGGGGACGCGGGTTTATGGAGAGGAGGGGCTGGCTCTGCTGCGCGATGCCGGCTGCCTGGTCAGTGATGATGCTTCGGCAAGCTCAGCAGACGCTTTAGTGCGCATCCCGTCCTGGCTGGTCAAAGAGGCGCTGAGCACCGCGCCGGAGCGGATCGTCGTCGCCGGGCGGGACCGCCGCCAGCGCGTCATCCTGGAGAAGGACAAAATCTACTTCGGCACCGGCTCCGATTGTCCCGCCCTCATAGACCCCTACACCGGCGAGGTGCGCAAGTACACCTATGAGGACGTCTACAACGCGGCCAGGATCAGCGACGCCCTCCCCCACATTGACTTCCATATGTCGCTGGGCCTGACCTCTGGCGTTCCTGTGCACACATATGATCGCCACCAGTTCCTGGCCATGCTGCAGGGCACCTCTAAACCGCTCGTCATCACCGCTGTGGACAAGGAGGGGCTGGCCGACCAGTACCGGATGGCCTGCGAGGTGCTGGGCGGGCCGGAGGAGTTCGCCAAAGCGCCCCTCTTCGTCGTCTACATCGAGCCCAGTTCCCCTCTGAGCAACTCCATCGAAGCCGTGGAGAAGATCCTGTACGCGGCGGAGACGGGCATACCCGCCATTTACACGCCTTGCACAATGTGCGGAGCTACGGCGCCGGTGACGCTGGCCGGCGGCATGGTGCAGTGCCTGGCCGAATGTCTGGTGGGCGTGGTGCTGGCCCAGCTCAAGCGCAGGGGCGCGGCGGTCATCATCGGCGGAGTGCAGTCCGCCATAGACATGGCCACGTCCATCCTGTCCTACGGCGCGCCGGAGATGGTGCTGCTCAGCGCGGCCATGACCGATGTCGCCAAGTGGCTGCGGCTGCCCATGTTCTCCACCGCTGGCTGCTCCGACGCCAAAGTCCTCGACCAGCAGGCGGCCATCGAAGCGGCCATGTCCGTGACCATCGCTGCGCTATCGGGCGCCAATCTGATCCACGATGTCGGTTATCTGGAATCGGGCCTGCTGGGCTCCTTCGACATGCTGGTGATGTCCAACGAGGTCATCGGCATGGCCAAGCACATCCTGGGGGGCATCACGGTCACCCCCGAGACGCTGGCGGTGGACGTCATCGAGCAGGTGGGGCCTGGCGGCCATTACCTGACCCAGGAGCACACGCGCCAGCACTTCAGGATGGAGCTATGGTTCCCGACCCTGATGGACCGGCAGCAGCGCCGGGGGTGGGAGGCCAGCGGCGGCAAGACGATGGCCGAGCGAGTGCGGGCCAAGGTGAAGGACATCCTCGAACATCACCAGCCGCTGCCCATCTCCGCAGAGGTGGAAGCCAGCCTGAAGGAGCTCGTCGCTCACGCCGACGAGCGTCATAGAAGCAAGGCAGGGGAGCGGTGAAGGGCGGAAACGATCTAGTTGCTCAATTCATCGCTGACGCCGCGTGGGACGCGCTCCCTGCTGAAGTGCAACGCAAGGCCCGCATGGCCCTGCTGGACATCCTGGGGGCCACGCTGGTTGGCACGCTGACCCCCATCAGTTGCCTCACAACCGACCACGCCGTCGAAACCTGGCCGGGTGACGAAGCCACCATCCTGTTGCATGGCAAGCGGGCCTCGGCCATTGGCGCCGCCTTCGCCAACGGCTATGCGGCCAACGGCCTGGACATTGACGATTGCGCCCTGTACACGAAGGGGCATCCTGGCGCGCAACTCTTCCCTACGGCGCTGGCCCTGGCTGAGAAGCTGGGGTTGGGCGGCTCCCAGATGATGACGGCCATGGTCGTTGGCTACGAGGTGGCGCATCGCACCGCCCGCATGTGGCATGACCACCATGCCATCTACCAGGCGTGCGGCTCGTGGGGCTCGGTAGCTTGCGCCGCTGTGGCCTGCCATCTGCTGCGCCTGCCGCAGGAGCAGATCAAGCACGCCCTGGGCATCGCCGAGTACCACGCCCCCAATCTGCCGATGATGCGGGACATTGATCACCCAGCGATGGTCAAGCATGGCATCGGCTGGGGGGCGATGAACGGCATCGTCTCCGCCCAGCTTGCCCAGCGCGGGTTCACCGGCATCCCCAGCATCCTCGGCTTCGAGCGCTACCGCGACTGGGTGGCCGACGGCTCGACTGAGCCTTCGTCCCGAGCTCAGGCCGAGGGGCTCGCCGAAGTCATCGGCCAGCACTACGTCATGGTGGACGGGGTGGTCTTTAAGGAGTACGCCTGCTGCGCCTGGACGCACCCCGCTCTGGACGCTGTGCGTGGCCTGCTCCGTCAGCACGATTTCGGAGTGGACGACATCGTCCACATCCGCGTGGAAGGGTTCCATGAGACGGTTCGGCTGGGGACAAAGCTGCCGACCACTACCGAAGAGGCACAGTTCAACCTGGCCTGGCCGCTGGCGGTGTTTCTCCTCGACGGCGAGATTGGCCCGGATCAGATGTTGGAGCACCGCTTCGACGATGAACGAGTACGGGCGTTGGCTAACAAGATCGAGTTGGTGGAATCAGAAGAACTCAACGAGTTGTCTCGACGTATGGCAGTGGGGGACCCCAGCGGCAAGTACGCCGCTGCTGTGACCATCACACTGAACGACGGGCGGCAGTTCGCTTCGGGAATCGTGGACGGCGGCATCAGGTATCCCCAGGGATGGGACAGAAGCCGCGTGGAGGAGAAGTTCCGCTGGCTGGCGGGGCACGTGCTGGAGGAGGCCCGCATCGAGCCGCTGGTAGACATGGTGTGGCATTTCGAGGACGTGGACGATGTGCACGAGCTGACGCGGTTGGTGGCGCGCTGACCCCGGTGGGGTGGAGGTGGGGAGCAGCCCTGCTTAGGGATTTGACAAATCAGATAGGGTATGCCATAGTTGAAATGATCAAAACATGCCCACTGACATAGAAGAGATCCACAACACCAGCATGAAGCTGCTGGCCAACGTCGGCGTCGAGTTCCCCGATGACGAAGCAATTGCTGTCTCTAAGGGACGCGGGTTCAAGACCGATGGTCACAGGGTTTACTTCAGCGAAGAGCAGGTGATGGGCGCCCTGGAAACCGTCCCAGCGCAGTTCACCATCCATGCTCGAAATCCCGACAAGGACGTGACCGTTGGCGATGGCGAGCCGGTCTTCGCCCCCGCCTTCGGCGCCCCGTTTCTCGTAGACCCTGACGTTGGCAAGCGCGCGCCGACTATGGAAGATCACCACAACCTGGCGAAGCTCTCCCACGCGCTGCCCAACCAGGATTTGAGCGGACACCTGATGGTCGAGCCGGGGGATGTGCCAGCAGGGAGGGCCCACCCTTCGACAAGCCCCTGGTCCTTTGGCACTTGTCCTGGACCCTTTGTCCCCTGTGTCCTTGGGCCACAGGACCAAGGGCTTGGGCACCGTACTGGACCGCACTGTCCTGGACCGGACAGTACAGGGTACGGTACAGTGCCAAAGGACCAAGGGCGACAAGTACAGGGCCCAGGGACAAAGGGCTCAGGACAC
>JAUWYT010000205.1 GCA_030615705.1 Chloroflexota bacterium | reverse complement strand
GCCTCGTCGAAGGGTAGGTAGAATTGTACCACCAAAGGGCGGAAAAAGCGACCGAGCAAAAGGCGTTCCAAAACCGTTGACAGCACCGAGATTTCGTGATATGCTATGATCGGTTTGGCTTACAAGCTTGGTGAAAGGAAGAAGCTATGGCGGTTGAGCAAGTCAAGCTGGTGTTGATCGGGGTGGGCAATATTGGGCGGCGTTTCTTGGAGTTGCTCGCTCGCAAGGAGGATATCTTGCGCACCAGATATGGCCTGGAGTTGGTCTTGGTTGGGGCAGGGGACACGTCCGGCGCGGCTCTGGCTGTCGAGAGGCTTGACCCGCTACAGGTGATCCATCTTAAGCGGAAGGGGCAGGGAGTGGCTGCCTATCCACTGGTCGGTAGGCCCGGCATGGGAACCGTAGAGTTGATCCAGCACGCTCAAGCCGATGTCCTGCTCGAGGCCTCACCCACCAACCTGCGGGATGGGCAGCCGGGGCTTGGCTGCATCGAGGAGGCGCTGCAGCGAGGGATGCATGTGGTGACGGTCAACAAGGGGCCCCTGGTCCTGGCCTATTCCCGGCTTGCCAAACTGGCAGCGGAGAAAGGGGTCAGGCTGGCCTTCAGCGGCGCGGTGGCGGGGGGACTGCCCACGATCAACATCGGGCGAAGAGACCTGGCCGGGTCAGAGATCCTGCGGCTGGAGGGCATCCTGAACTTAACCACCAACTACATCCTGACCCAGATGGCGGAGGGGGACAAGTCCTACGCGGGGGCCCTGGCCGAAGCCCAGGCGGAGGGCCATGCCGAGGCCGATCCCAGCCTGGATGTGGAGGGCTGGGACGCGGCTAACAAGCTGGTGATCCTGGCCCAGAGCGTGCTCGGCCATTCGGCCAGCCTGGGAGATGTAGAGGTTGAAGGCATAACCGGCATTGGGCCCGAAGATCTGAAGCAGGCCACGGCCAGGGGTAAGGTCATCAAGTTGATAGCGAAGGCAGAGAGAGAAGACGGTGGCTATCACCTGAGCGTGCAGCCCACCTGGCTGGATCTATGCCATCCTCTCGCCCGCCTCAGAGCTCACCAGATGGGGATCGTCTACTACACCGACACCAACGGCACCATTACAGCTATCATAGATGAAGAGGACCCCATGCCCACGGCAGCGGCCATGCTCCGAGACCTGATCAACGTCTATTGCAACCCATGAGAGTGGCTCGTGCTCGCAAGGTTAGCCGACCCTGTCTCAGAGGCCGAACACAGTTGCCAGCACGTAGCCCACCGCTAGCAGCGCATCGGTGCCCAGGATGGTCAGCACGTTGGCTCCCAGGGCAGGGACGAGCTGCGGGATGTCGTCGTAGTGCTGCAGCGCGCCCCGAATCGCTTTCATGGCCAGGGGCACCGTCAGGAGAGCGACGAGCACCGGCCAGGGCATGAGCCCGAAAACCACTCCGAGCACGATGCTCAGGTAGGTGCACACGAGCAAAGAGGCGTACAGCCAGGCCGCCCTGCTCTTCCCCAGGGCCATCACCAGGTTGCGCCTCCCAACCTGCATGTCGGGTTCCAGGTCGGGGAACTGGTTCAGGACCAACAGGTTGGCGGACAGGAAGGAGGGGGCCAGCCCGGCGGCGACCGCTTCCCAGCTATAGTGGCCCGTCTGGGCGAAGTAACTTCCCAGCACCGCCAGCAGGCCAAAGTTGAGGCCGGCGAGGAACTCCCCCACCCACCACCGCGATAGGTGTGGGCTATAGAAGTAGGCCGACAAGCCGCCGATCACCATTATCGGCAAGAAAACCCAGCCGTGCACGGCTATGAAGTAAGCACCGACAAAAGCGGCTAGGAGGAGGGAGGCCACACCCAGGATGTAAACCCCTCTCGGTTCCAACAGCCGGGCGGGAAGGATGCCGCTCCCCCCGCTGAAGGGTGTGCGCTTCGTCCGGAGATCGAGGGTGCTCTTGTAGTCGAAGTAATCGTTTAGCACATTGACACCGATGTGAGCCAGCAACATGCCCGCCTGAGCCACTATAAAGTACAGGGCATTGAAGGAACCTCCGTGCCAGGCCATGGTCGTTCCGATGGACACCAGCACAAAGCTCAACAGCAGAAACGGGGGCCTGAGTTCCAGGAACCAGGCCTTGAGAGAACCTGGCACAAGATCCGTGAATGTCATCTGCTCGCTCATTGAAGTCTCCTCCTGTTTAATGTTGCCCTCGCCCAGACCGGGCCCTCAATCCGCATCGGGCTGCACAGGGCGACGGCCCCGCTTGATCTCGCGGCGACGGCGCTTGGTTGCCAGTCGTCGCTCGCGAGCCGCTCGCGTGGGACGGGTGGGCAGCCGCCGCTTCGGAATCTGCAGAGCTTCACGCATCAGCACTTGAAAGCGTTCCACCACCTCTTCCCGGTTGCGGAGCTGGCTGCGCGTCTCCTGAGAGACAAGGTGCAGAATACTCTCTTTGTCAATGCGTGACTTCAGCCTTCTGAGCACTCGCCGCCGCTGCGTCTCGTTAAGGCTGGGCGAGCCGGCCACGTCGAACAGCAGCTCCACCTGGGTGGCCGAGCGATTAACGTGCTGCCCGCCAGGGCCGCTACTGCGGGCGAAACGGAAGCGCAGCTCGGACATGGGGATGGACACGGTGTCCGTGATACGCACGAGGCTATCGTTCATGACTGACAGAACTCCTATTCCAAACTTCGCAAGGTCGAATTACGCGAGCTCCGTCCCTTGCGGAGAGACCTCATTTGTGGTATAATGTGTTTAGGTGCGATAAACTCAGTGCGGAAAAAGTAATTAGAGCGATTTGGCCGTCTGGTTATCATGCCGGGCGGCCCTCTTTTTCCTGCCAAATCAGACGAAGGAGGTAAATAGGTGTCTCCTGAAGAGATCACCGGCACGGTGAAATGGTACGACCCAGCCAGGAGCTTTGGGTTCATCGCTCGCGACGATGGGAAGGGCGATGTATTCGTCCATCGATCCGCCCTTGACGCAGTGCCTTCGGGCACGCTTGGCGAAGGTGACCAGGTAGGCTTCACCGTCGAGGCGGGCCCCAAAGGCCCCAGGGCAGAAAGCGTCAGGTTAATTTCCTGAGAATGCTCTGTCCACTCAGGCTCCATCGGGAGAAACGATGGGGCCTGTTTTTGTTTCCCCAAGCCGTACCTCTCACTCCCCTGAGCCTTCCACCACCGCAATATCCTCCCCCGTCAACTCATACACCAGCGCGTCAATCGTCGGTAACCTCGATCAGCCACTGGTAGAGTTGCTTGCCAGCGGTGATGGTGGCGGCAGTGAGTTTGCGATGTCAAGCAGGCTGCCTCAGAGCTGCTACCTGGTATATCACTGGCCGATACCTGGGCTCCGGGATTGGTTTGCCCTCAGCTTGGGCTGCCTCAAGCCAGGCTGATTTGGCGATGTTGACCTGCCTGAGTGCCTCCTCGGGCGTATCCCCGAAAGCGGAACAGGCTTCCAGGTCAGGGATGTCCGCAACGTATCCACCGTCGTCTTCGCTATAGAAAATGTTGATGTGATAATCCTTCATGACTCGGCTCCCCTTGAACCGCTGACTCCGCTGAAACCTCTGAGGCCGCTGGCGTCCCTTTTCAGCGTAATCAGCGTTCTCAGCGCCTCAGCGATCCTGACCCTCCAACGCCGCAATCTCCTCCTCCATCAACCCATACAGCCTGTACACAATCCGATCAATGAGCCGATCCGCGGCTTCGATGCGAACTAACCCGTTCACGGGGCATGGTTAGTTCTATGGTCTAATCAGATGTAGTCTTTCGGAAGAATCGGAAATACGCAGCCGGGTAGAGAATAACTCTAGCAGCGGAAGGCTTTGGATACGCGCCCTGCATTACCACAGAAGTCCGCCCTTCATCTATCTTAACTCCAAGCAAGAAGCAAAAAGGCTTGTCGCCGTAGAGTTTGCCAATGGTAACGCAGTTTTCCCGCAGGAAATAGCCAGCGGCACCAGTCCCTGTGGTGCCTAGCCCAGCCAATATGAACACGGGGATGTTGTTATTCTTCAGAAAAGTCTTCTGGAGCACAGCAGCATCGTTGGGCATCAAAGAGGCTAACTTGGTATCACACCCCTCTATTCCAAGCTTCCTGAAACCAGACTCTTTGATATCGATATCAAAGTATATAGGATCGCACCTCTCAATGAGCTTGTGAGTTCTTGGATTAAAACCGACAGAAAACGTTGGCTTTGACCATTGATTCCAGTCACTAATAAGACTGCCAACATGAACATTCCTCACCTTCCCAGCTCTTCCCAAGACATTGTGAATATCAGCCAGACATTCACCTTCTGCTTCTGACCAGACAGGATCAATATTCCGTCTATAATCGAGAGCGAGAGAGCTT
>JAUWYT010000191.1 GCA_030615705.1 Chloroflexota bacterium | reverse complement strand
CCAACGACGACAGGAGGTGTATCAATGCCCAAGAAGATCACCACCCCTTTGACGGATGACGTGATTGAGCAGTTGCACGCTGGCGACGCTGTACAGATTACGGGCACTATCTACGTGGGGCGCGACTCGGCCCACAAGCGGATGATCGCCGCCCTGGACGCGGGTGAGGCACTGCCCTTGGATCCCAAGGGGCAGATCATCTACTACATGGGCCCTTCGCCAGCTAGGCCGGGTCGGCCTAGCGGTTCCGCCGGCCCGACGACGTCCTATCGCATGGACCCCTACACCACTCGCATGTTGGAGCAGGGCTTGAAGGGCCTGATCGGCAAAGGGAATCGGGGACCTGAGGTGCGGGAGGCGCTGAAGAAGTACAAGGCCGTTTACTTCGCGGCCATCGGCGGGGCAGCGGCTCTTATCGCCGATAGCATCAAGGAGGCCGAGGTCATCGCCTACGAGGATCTGGGCGCCGAGGCCTTGCGCAAGCTGCGGGTGGAGGACTTCCCGGCCATCGTGGTCAACGACATCTACGGTGGGGATGCCTACGAGGAGGGGAAAGCGAAGTATCGCGTGGAGGGCTAGGTAGGGGCAATCCCTTGCGGTTGCCCTCGCTTCATCAGGAGGCGGCATGAGGATCAGGCTATCGGCAGAGGTGCTTAGAAACGATCTGGTGCGCAGGGTCGAGGAGATCAGCGGTCAGGATCTCTTGGCTTGTTATCAGTGCGGCGAGTGTTCGGCAGGCTGCCCAGTGGCCTTCGCCATGGACATGCTGCCCAGCCAGGTCATCCGCCTGGTGCAGTTGGGCCAGGTGGAGGAGGCACTGGAGTCGGAGACCATCTGGCTCTGCGCTGCCTGCCAGACTTGTTACGCCCGCTGCCCCAAGGGGGTTGACCTCTCGCGCATCATGGAGGCCCTGCGGGAGATAGCCCTCCAACGAGACGGCGATTATCTGGACATCAGGGCTATCCATCCCGAAGAACTGGCCGAATTCCCCCAACAGGCTTTCATCGGTGGGTTCCGGAAGTATACTTGGTAGAACATACCTTCCTCTGGGAGGCAAGATGGAAATACCTTACTACCCCGGCTGTACCTTGAACACCAAAGCTAAGGGCTTCGACAATTCGGCGCGGGCTTCGGCGAGAGAACTGGGCCTGGAACTGGTTGAGTTGGAAGAATGGAATTGCTGTGGAGCTACCTTCCCCCTGCTTGTTGATAACATGTTGGATTTGGCCGGGCCGGCTCAGGTGCTGATCAGCGCTCGACAGGCAGGCCAGCGGCTGGCCGTAGCTTGCTCCACTTGCTACAATGTCCTCAAGCGCACTAACAGGGTCATCCGCGAGGACGAGGACAGCCGCGAGAAGCTCAACTTCTTCCTCGACGCGGACTATGGCGGCGACCTGGAAGTTCTCGATCTATTGCAGATACTGCGCGACGAAATCGGATTTGATAACGTCAAAGAGGCGGTCAAGAAACCCCTTTCGGGACTGAAGGTCGCTGCCTACTATGGCTGCATGGTGCTCCGTCCTCCCGCTGAAGTGGCTTACGACGACCCAGAGAATCCCCACGCGCTGGATGATCTGATAACAGCTCTGGGAGCCGAAGCAGTGGACTATTCCCACCAGGGCGAGTGCTGTGGGGCTTATCTGGCGGTCAAGTCGGCCGAGGTGACAGCGGAGATGAGTTTCACCATCCTGGCCTCGGCCCAGCGGAGCGGGGCCGAGTTGGTGGTAGCCAATTGCCCCCTCTGCCAGTTCAACCTGGACAGGATGCAGAAGACGATGGGCAGTCGGCACACCGGCTTCCAACCTATCCCTGTTCTGTATTTCACTCAGCTTTTGGGCATCGCCCTGGGTCTGGACAGCGAGGGCTTCGAGTTGGACAGGCACTACGTGGATCCGCGATCCCTGCTCGAAGGCGCAAACTTGATCTGAAGTGAGAGTTTTCGGAGAGGAAGAGGTTTTGAAGTGCCTCTTGCCCGTAAATTGGTCGGTGATGGATCTTTTAGAGTATCTGGAAGACGAGCACGATGAGGAATTGGCCAGGCGAGTGCGAGACGCCCGAGAGGCTTACGTATGCGGTGAAGGTCGCAGTTTGGAGGAATTTGTAGCGGAACTGGAGCGGGTGGGTGCATAGGGGATATGGTTGAGAAAGCGGAACCGCTGTGTAGAAGGGCTCTGATCATAGGCGCGGGCATCGCCGGGATGCAGGCCGCCCTGGACATAGCTAACTCAGGCTACCAGGTGATTCTGGTGGATAAAGAACCCTCCATCGGCGGGCGGATGGCTCAATTATCGGAGACTTTTCCCACCCTGGACTGCGCCCAGTGTATCCTGACCCCCCGTACAGTGGAAGTAGGCCACCACGACAACATCGAGCTCCTGACGTACTCGGAGGTGGAATCTATCGAGGGCGGCATCGGGGATTTCCGGGTCCGCATCAGGCGGAAGCCAGCCTACGTGAACTGGGACCTCTGCACTGGCTGTGGATTGTGCGAGGAGAAGTGTCCCAAGCGAGTCGTGTCGGAGTTTGAGCGCTGGGTGGGCAAGCGCAAGGCTATCTATACTCTCTCGCCCCAGGCGGTGCCCAACAAGCCTGTCATTGACGCCGAGAATTGCATTTACTTCGTCGAGGGCAAGTGCCGCGCGTGCGAGAAGTTTTGCTCAGTTGAGGCCATTGACTTCGAGCAGGAAGAGTACAGCATTGAGGAACGAGTGGGGGCAGTGATCTTGGCCACGGGCTATGACCTCTACCCAACGGATGGTCTGGGTCAGTACGGCTACGGTAGGCTCCCGGATGTCATTGATGGATTGGCCTTCGAGCGCCTGCTTTCGGCCTCGGGGCCCACCACTGGCCAGGTGAAGCGGCCTTCCGATGGCAAAATCCCCAAGGAGGTGGTCTTCGTCCAGTGCGCGGGCTCTCGCGACCCCGAGCTGGGTGTGCCATATTGCTCCAAGTTCTGCTGCATGTACACCGCCAAGCACGCCATGCTCTACAAGCACCGAGTCCCCGATGGCCAGGCCTACGTCTTCTACATTGACATCCGCGCTGCTGGCAAGGGCTACGAGGAGTTCGTAAGGCGGGCGATGGAGGAGGATCGGGTACTCTACCTGCGGGGCAAGGTGTCCAAGATTTTCCAAAATGACGACAAGGTCATCGTCTGGGGGACCGACACCTTGAGCGGACTGCCCTTGGAGGTGGCGGCTGATCTGGTCGTTCTGGCTACAGCCACAGTGCCCAGGGATGGAGCCAAGGAATTGGGGCGGATGCTGGGCATAGAGGCCGACGAGTGCGGATTCTACGCCGAGGCCGACGGGAACATGCACCCTTTGGAGACCGTGCGGCCTGGCATCTTCCTGGCTGGGGCAGACTCGGGGCCCAAGGACATCCCTGAAGCCGTGGCTCAGGGAAGCGGCGCAGCAGCGAAAGTGCTATCGCTGTTCGCCAGGTGGAGTTCGCCTTGAGGGATGAATTCGGCCCTTATACCACCGTGTTGGTGGCCATCATCAATAAACAGCGGGATTTCGCCATCGCCAGGGACGAGCACTGGTATCGCATACCCGTCAAGCGCGCCCCGACCAGGGCCCTCAATGCCCCGATTCTGGCTTTTTATCAGACCAAGGTCTTCGGGCCGGAGGCCTGGGCCATCAACTATTGGGCCGAGGCCTGGAAGTGGGAAATCGTCAAGCGCATTGAGCTTTTGCCACAGGAAGCACTTCATCCCCGGGCTCAAGAGGATTACTATAGAATCCGCCTTGGGGAACTTGAGCGGTTGCCCCATCCTATCGTGAGCAGGAAGTGGCGACGCATCACCTTCATCATTACCACCTGGGAGCGCTTGATGCGGGCGCGGGAGGTGAAGGAGCTTCTCCACGGCGACATCTGGGAGGAGCGGCTGTATCGGGCGTTGCGAAAGATGGGCATCGTTGCCGAGGGGAGGGTGAATTGGGAAGCGAGTGGGGGACAGGTGTGGGATTGAACTTGCAGGCTTGGGAGACGGAATGAGCAAGATCGGCGTTTTCATTTGCCACTGCGGCCTGAACATCGCGGGCACGGTGGACGTGAAACGGGTGGCTGATGAGATACGCGACTATCCGGGTGTGGTCTACTCCGTGGATGATAAATACATGTGTTCCGATCCAGGACAGGATCTTATCAAAGAAGCCATCGCCGAGCACGACCTGGACGGGATAGTTGTCGCTGCTTGCTCCCCAACCATGCATGAGGTTACTTTCCGCAAGACGGCGGCCATGGCTGGATTGAACCCTTATTTGTGCGAGATCGCCAACATTCGAGAGCAATGCTCCTGGGTGCATCAATCGCAACCCGAGGAGGCGACCGACAAAGCCATTGAGACCATCAGGACCATTGTGGAAAAGGTGCGCTACGACGAGTCTCTGGTGCCCTTGACCTTGCCTTTGGTCAAGAGAGCCATGGTCATCGGTGGCGGCATCGCTGGCCTGCAGGCTGCGCTGGATATCGCCGAGGCCGGCTATCCGGTGAT
>JAUWYT010000095.1 GCA_030615705.1 Chloroflexota bacterium | reverse complement strand
GGTTATCGAAGCCTATTTAGGTCGGAGGAGGAGCGGTGAAGGACAAGCCTCTGCTGAAGCTGAGCCACGTTGACACCTACTATGGCTCCATCCAGATTCTGCAGGACATCAACGTTGAGATCCACCAGGGGGAGATCGCTTGCCTGTTGGGAGGCAACGCTTCCGGCAAGTCCACTACCCTCAAGACCATCCTGGGACTGGTGAAGCCGGCGCGAGGCATCATTGAGTTCCGAGGTGAACGCATTGATAGCCTGCCTACCAGTCACGTCGTCGCCCGGGGCATCTCCATCGTCCCCGAGAACCGGCGCATCTTCCCTGAGATGACGGTGCTGGAGAACCTGGAGATGGGGGCCTATCTGCGCCGTGACCGGGATGGGATCGAAGAGGATCTGGATCGGGTGTTCATCCTCTTCCCCCATCTAAGGGAGCGGTTATCGCAACCAGGAGGGACTCTCTCCGGTGGGGAGCAGCAGATGTTGGCTATGGGGCGGGCTTTGATGAGCCAGCCCAGCCTCCTGCTAATGGACGAGCCCTCCATGGGGCTGGCCCCGCTGTTGGTGGAGCGCATCTTTGAACTCATTCAGCAGATCAATCGCCAGGGTACGACCATCTTCATGGTGGAGCAGAACGCCAACATGGCCCTGTCCATCGCCGACCGGGGTTACGTGCTCCAGACGGGCCGCATCGTCTTGGCGGACACGGCCCAGAACTTGTTGCAAAACGAGATGATGCGGAAGGCATATCTGGGAACGTAGAAGGCTGAAAACAGGAGGGGGTGTGAAACGAATTCTGGTGAATGAGGACGTTTGCAGCGGCTGCCGGGCCTGTGAGGTGGCCTGCGTGGCCTGGCATGACGGGCGTTTCGGCACCGCGACGGCCCGCATCCGGGTGACCAAGATCGAGCCGTTGGGGGTGGATCATCCCCACGTCTGTGGGCTGTGCCGGCGAGCGCCCTGCGTGGCTGCCTGTCCCACCGAGGCATTGTACAGAGACGAGACCACGGGGGCTGTCCTCCTGCGCCCCGACGATTGCATCGGCTGCTCGGCCTGTGTAGACGCCTGCCCCTTCGGCATGGCAGCCCTGCACCCGGAGACCGGCCTGGCCCTCATCTGCGATCTGTGCGGGGGCGACCCTGCCTGTGTGAAGCGGTGCGCCACCGGAGCGATCGTGTACGACTATGCTGGGGCAAGGGCAAGAGAAAAGCGCGAGAAGCAGGCCGTCAAGTTGAGTGAAGAAACTTTAGAACAACAAAGGAAAAACGATGTATAGTTACGGCGGTACCATCTTACGAATCAATCTGACCGACGGCAGCATCTACCGTCACCCCACCGAGGAGCATTTAGCTCAGGCTTTCCTTGGTGGAAGGGGGCTCAATGTGAAACGTCTCTGGGATGAACTGCCGGCCCACACCGACGGGCTCTCGCCGGAGAACATCCTGGTCTTCGGCGCCGGGCCCCTGGTGGGGACGCTATTCCCCGGCGGAGCACGGTTCAACGTCAGCGCCATGTCGCCCCAGACCGGGATTCTGGGCGACTCCAATGCCGGCGGATTCTTCGGCCCTGAGCTCAAGTTTGCCGGCTACGACCAGTTGATCATCCAGGGCCGGTCGGATCATCCGGTCTACCTCTGGATCAAAGATGACGTGGTGGAACTGCGGGGCGCCCGGAGTCTGTGGGGCCAGGACGTGTGGGACACCACCTTAGCCATCCAGCAGGAACTTGGCGACCCCGATATCCAGGTGGCTACCATCGGCCAGGGGGCGGAGAATGGGGTGCGTTTCGCTGGGGTGTTCGTCAACCTCAACCGCCCGGCGGCCCGCACTGGCATGGGCACGGTCATGGCTTCCAAGAACCTTAAGGCGGTGGCCGTGCGCGGCACCGGCCTCATCCCTGTGGCCGACGTGACCCGCTTCAGCGAGATCATCGAGCAGTTGGACGAAGCGATCTATAACCACCCCGAATACGAGATTCGCTGTCGGCTGGGCACCACTAAGCTAATCAAAGCTCTCGACAGCATCGGCGGTCTGCCTACTCGCCACTTCCAGAGCGGTCGCTTCAAAGAAGCCGACGCGGTGAGCGGGGAGGCCATAGAGGAACTGTACAAGATCAAGAGCAAGGCCTGCTTCGCCTGCACTATTCCCTGCAGCCGCTTCCTGGTGGTGGACGATCCTCGCTTCCCTGGCCTGCGTCTGGAGGGGCCGGAATACGAGCCTCTGGCCGGCTTCACCGCCCGAGTGGGCAACGGCGATCTGGCTCTGGCCCTGAAATGCATTGACCTGGCCAACCGCTACGGCGTAGACGCCATCGCCCTCAGCGAGGTCATCTCCTGGGCCATGGAGTGCTACGAGCGCGGCCTCCTTTCCCGCGAGGAGGCCGATGGGCTCGACCTCACCTGGGGCAACGGTGAGACCATCCTGGCTCTAATCCACAAGGTGGCCCATCGAGAGGGGTTCGGCGATTTCCTGGCCGATGGGGTCAAGCGGGCGGCCGAGCGTCTGGGGAAGGGTTCGGAGGAGATCGCCATGCACGGGAAGGGGCTGGAGGTGTTCCAGGCGGATGTGCGGAGCATCAAAGCTTACGGCCTGGGCAATGCCGTGGCCAGCCGGGGGGCCGATCACCTGCGCTCGGAACCCTGGTTCGAGTTCTCCAATGACCCGGAGGAGGGCATCCGCCGCTACGGCATCCCCGAGACGGCCTTCCGCCTGGAGTACAAGGGCAAGGGGCTGGTGGTCAAGCACTTCGAGGAGATGGCGGCCATCGCCGATGCCACCGGGGTGTGCAAGAATACCTACAACAACATGGAGGTGCTGGACTGGGAGGGGACGGCGGAGTTGCTCCGGGCTGCCACCGGCTGGGACATCACCGGCGAGGAGGTGCAGCGAATCGGCGAGCGCATCGTGAACCTGGAACGGCTGTTTATCGCCCGCGAGGGCATCACGCGCCAAGACGACACGCTGCCCAAGCGTTTTCTGGAAGAGCCCCTGCCCGAGGGAAGCGGCCCCAGTACCGGGTCGGTGTTGGAACTGGAGCCCATGCTGGACGAATACTATCGCGCCCGGGGGTGGGACGTGCAGAGCGGGTTGCCGAAGAAGGAGAAGCTGGAGGAATTGGGACTAGACTAATGAGCGAATTAGCGAATCAGCGAATGGCGGGGAGGAGCCTTCCGTGTATGAGTTGAAGGTCACTGTCACCAAAGTGCTGGGAGCGTGCACGGCCGATCCGCCTATGAAACCGGGCGATTACTTCACCGTGCGCGACGGCGACATCAGGATCCCTGAAGGCGGCTACGTCTGCGTGTGGGCTCTGCAAAACCTGCTGCCGGTCATCACGCCCAAAGAGAGGGAAATCCTCGAAGAGAAGGACGAAGACTGGATGTGGCGAGTGCACCACGCCCAGTGCCCGGACCCGAAAGGGCGGGTGATTTTCAAGATCGAGAGGGTGGGGAAGGTGGATAAGGGGGCAAAGGAGCAGGGGAGCAGGGGGGCAAGGGAGATTGAGGGTGGGGAGGGGGCTGAGGGGAGGCTGCGGAACCTGCGGGTGGTGGTGGAGGAGGTTAGGGGGAAGTGCACCTCAGGGATGAGGCCAGGCGACTCTTTCGTCTTGCGCAGCGGGCGGCTGTACATCCCGGCTGATCGTCATTTCTGTCTCTACGCTCTGCACGCCACTCTGCCGCTCCTTCCGGCCAAACAGCGGCCCCTGGAGGATGGCGACTGGCTGAAGGAGGACAACCACGTCATCTGTCCCGATCCGGCTGGCAACGTGATTATGAGGATCGAGAGGATAAGGGAGAGATGAGTGAGAAAGGACGCATTTTGACAGGCCACCGGCCCACGGGCCGAAGACATCTGGGTCATCTGGTGGGCACTCTGGACAACTGGGCTCGGTTGCAGGACGCTTACGAATGCCTTTTCCTCGTAGCCGATTTGCACGTCTTAACCACTGACTACACCCACCCCGAGAGCATTCGGAGCAACATCGCCGAGGTGCTGATGGACTGGCTGGCGGCGGGCCTCGACCCGGAAAGGAGCAGGTTCGTCCTTCAATCGGCGGTCAAGGAACACGCCGAGCTGGCCTTGCTCTTCTCGATGCTGGTCACGGTGAGCCGGCTGGGGCGCAATCCCACTTACAAGGAGCAGGTGAAGGAGTTGGGGCTCAATCCCTCGTTGGGCCTCCTGGCCTATCCCGTCCTGCAAGCCGCGGACATCCTCATCTACAAAGCAGACACCGTGCCCGTGGGCGAAGATCAGATGCCCCACATCGAGATCACCCGGGAGGTAGCCCGTCGTTTCAATTCTATCTACGGGGAGACCTTTCCTGAACCGCAGGGGCTCCTCAGCCAAGCGCCCCGGCTGCCGGGCATAGACAACCGCACCATGCACACCAGCTACGGCAATGCCATCTATCTCTCCGACGATCCCCAGACGGTTGAGGAGAAGGTGATGCAAATGTACACCGATCCCACCCGCATCCACGCCACTGATCCCGGTCACGTGGAGGGCAACCCTGTCTTCGCTTATCACGACATCTTCAACGAGGACAGGGAGGAGGTGGAAGAGCTCAAGGCCCGCTACCGGGCCGGTCGAGTCGGCGATGTCGAGGTCAAAAGGAGACTGGCCAAAGCTTTGAACCGATACCTAACCCCTTTGCGGGAGAAGCGTCGTGAGTTCGCTGCCAGGCCCGATTACGTGTGGGATGTCCTATACGGGGGCACGGCTCGCGCCAGGCCCCTTGCCCAGGCCACCATGACCGAAGTCAGAGAGAAGATGGGGTTAAGTTAGCCACAGGCGGGCAACCGTCAGCAGCGGATTTCGCCCTGAAAGGAGGGAGATTATGGCCGAAATCGGCCTCTTGAAGTCGAAGGCGATCTGAAAGAGCCATTCGTACCTTGAAACCTATAACATCGTGCAGCCCAAAATACAAAGGAGGAAACTTCAAATGAAAGAGACCAAGATTCTTCTCAGCGAGAAGGAGATACCTACTCAGTGGTACAACATCCAGGCGGATCTGGGATTCGATCTGCCGCCGCTTCTGCATCCCGTCACCTTGGAGCCCACCATCCTGCCACCTCCCCTCTTCCCCCGCGCCATGAACGATGCCGAGTTCAGCAAGGAACGGTACATTGACATCCCCGAACCGGTGCGGGACGTCTACAAGCTCTGGCGTCCGACGCCCATGTATCGGGCCCGGCGCTGGGAGAAGGCGCTGGATACCCCGGCCAAGATCTACTACAAGTACGAGGGGGGGAGCCCCCCAGGCAGCCACAAGCCCAACACTGCCGTGGCGCAGGCCTTCTACAGCAAGGGAGAGGGCATCAAGCGTCTTGCCACGGAGACGGGAGCTGGCCAGTGGGGCAGTGCCCTGGCTTTTGCCTGCCAACTCTTCGACCTGGAGCTAAAGGTCTACATGGTCAAGATCAGCTACAACCAGAAGCCCTACCGGCGGATCCTGATGGAGACCTGGGGAGCAGAGGTGGTGCCTAGCCCCAGCCCAGATACCCCAGTGGGACAGCAGATCCTGGCACAGGATCCCGATAATCCAGGTTCCTTGGGTATCGCCATCAGCGAGGCCGTGGCTGACGCTGGCCCTCGCGATGACACCCACTACTCCATTGGGAGTGTGATCAATTCCGTGCTGTTGCACCAGACGGTGATCGGGCAGGAGGCCAAGAAGCAACTGGAGATGGCGGGGGACTATCCGGACATCCTCGTCGGTTGCATCGGCGGGGGCAGCAATTTCTCCGGTTTCTTCCTCCCGTTCCTCAAGGATAAGCTGGACGGTGGCAAGCCGGACCTGCGGGTCATCTGCGCCGAACCCATGGCTTGCCCCAGCGTCACCAAGGGCCCCTACGCCTTCGATTGGGGCGACACGGCCAAGGTGGCCCCTATAGCCATGATGTACACCCTGGGCCACACCTTCATTCCCGCCCCCATCCACGCCGGTGGGTTGCGCTACCATGGCATGGCCCCCATCATCTCTGCCCTTTACGACAGGGGGATCATCGAAGCCGTGGCACTCCACCAGAACCCCGTCTTCGAGGCGGCAGTGAGCTTCGCCCGTGCTGAGGGCTTTATCCCCGCGCCGGAGCCAGCTCACGCCATCAAGGCCGTTGTAGATGAGGCCCTCAAGTGCAAGGAGACGGGCGAGGAGAAGGTGATTGCCTTCAACCTGTCTGGGCATGGTCACTTCGACATGGGCGCCTATGATGAGTTCTTCGCCGGTACGCTTCAGGATTACGAGTATCCGGGGGAGAAGATCAAAGAGGCGTTGAAAGAGCTACCTAAAGTAGGTGGTTAGGTGGCTGGGAGGCTAGGTGGTTGGGCTTTCGCTACCGAGTTACCCAGCCGCCTAGCTACTCACTGTAGGCCGGTGCTCCTCCACCTTTTGCCCGAGGAGGAGCACCGGCTTCGTTTTATCTGCTCCATAACCTAGCAACGATGTCTGGACCCAAAAATCGTTTGTTGACAAATCTCGCTTCATGCGA
>JAUWYT010000299.1 GCA_030615705.1 Chloroflexota bacterium | reverse complement strand
AATCAGACGGTCACCCAAGGGCTTCAGCTTAATTGACATTTCCCTACCTCCATTTACAGAATTTTTGGTCCTTCATCTCGCTGGGCCGAAAAGGAGGCCCCCGCTTCTTTTAGCACTCCTGAATCGGGAGTGCTAAGAGCGATCTATATAATACCACAAGAGCGCCGAAAGCGCAAGTCGCTTGAGTGCGAGGTCGCGTATCATCAGTAAATTGTCAGCCGGCAGGCTAAGCCGGTAGTTCTGCTTGCTTGGCGCAGGATGCAATGGATCTCCTCGACCTCTTCGGGGCTGGGATAAAAGAGCGGCGAACGCGGGTTCCCGCCATAGTAGTCCAGGAGGTCCAGAGCTGCTTTTAGGCCGCCAATGCCAAATTGGCTGGTCACGGCTCGGCCAACAGGCATGAGCTTGAAATGCAGGGCCCGCGCTTCATCGAGCTTGCCCTGGTCAAACAGTTCCTTGATGGCCACGCACTCCCGCGGGGCAACGTTAGCCACGGCTAAAATGGCCCCCATCGCTCCAACGCCCAGGGCGCTGTAGTAAGCTGGGGCATTGCCCACCAAAACCTCGAAATCCTGTGGTGCCAGGCGGATAATGTCAATAAGTTGGTCGATATCCCCAGCGCTATCCTTGATGCCAACGATTTTGGGGTGCTCTGCCAGCCTGGTCACCAACGTCGGTGCGATGTTGAGCCCCGTAAATTTCGCACATTATAGATGACGATAGGAATGGGTGACGCCTCAGCGACAGAGATGTAGTGGCGATAGAGGGCCTCAGAGGTCATTTGCCCTTTGTAACAGGACGGTGTCACGATCAAGACTCCGTCTGCTCCCAAGTCAGCCGCCGTCCAAGTGCTCTCAATGGTTAACTTTGTTGACTCGCGGCCAGTGCCCACGATGAGCAATTTGTTGCTGGGAATAGCCTCCCGCGCGGTCACGATCACCGCCCTCTTCTCAGCTTCGCTCAGGTATATGTTTTCGCCGTTGGAGCCCAGGACGACGTAGCCCGCCAGCCCCGTCTGGTTCCACTTAACGATGTTCTCGGACAATTTGTCGTGAGCTACCTCGCCATCGACGAAAGGGGTGGGAATGGGGGGAAACACGCCTTCAAACATCAGCTCTGCCCCTTTGTCCTCAGATGGGGAAAAAGGATAACCTCGCGGATGGAGGCTCGGTCGGTCAACAACATGGTCAAGCGATCAATGCCCATGCCGAAGCCTCCCGTGGGAGGCATGCCGTAGCTCAAAGCGATCAGGAAATCCTCGTCCATCTGATGGGCCTCCTCGTCGCCAGCTTCATAAGCGCGCCCCTGGGCCAGGAAACGCTCCTCCTGATCTAGGGGGTCGTTTAGCTCGGTGAAGGCGTTGCAGATTTCCATGCCCCCCGCGAAGCCCTCGAAGCGCTCCACAGTTCCCGAGTTTCCCGGCTTTCGCTTGGCCAGGGGTGAGACCTCCACAGGGTAATCAACAAGGAAAGTGGGCTGGATGAGCTTAGGCTCCACGTAGTTGGAGAGAAGGGCATCAATGAGCTTGCCCCGAGTGGCCTTTGGCTCCACGTTGCCGCCGATGGCTCGGACGGCCTGGTACAAGCTCTGGGCATCAGGGTAGTCTTGATAGTCAATACCCGATTCTTCTTTGATGGCTTGGCGCAGGCTGCGGCGCGGCCAGGGCGGAGCGAGGTCAATCTCGTTTCCTTGATAGGTGATGCAAGTTGTGCCTAGCACCTCCTGAGCTACATAGGAGACCATTTCTTCGGCCATCTCCATGACATCGCTGTAATCGGCGTACGCCTGGTAGAATTCTAATACGGTGAATTCGGGGTTGTGCTTATGGGAGACACCCTCATTGCGGAAATCCTTGCCGATCTCGTAGACTCGTTCGTAGCCACCGATAATCAGGCGCTTCAGGTAGAGCTCATCGGAGATACGGAGGTAGAGATCTTGATCCAAGATGTTGTGATAGGTGATAAAGGGCCTGGCTGCCGCTCCGCCGTAGATAGGCTGTAGAACGGGGGTCGCCACCTCCAGGAACCCCCGCTCGTCTAAGAAGCGGCGCAGAGCGCTGACGATACGGGCCCGGATCACGAAAATCTCTCGTACTTCCTCATTGGCGATGAGGTCCAGGTAGCGCTGACGATAGCGGGTCTCCACATCCTTCAGTCCGTGCCATTTCTCAGGCAAGGGATGCAGGGATTTAGCTAACATTTTGAAATCCCTTACCTGGAGGGTGACTTCGCCAGTGCGGGTGCGAAAGAGGTGCCCCGTTACCCCGATGAAATCGCCGATATCGAAATCCCGCTTGAAGAATTCGTAGGCCTCCTCCCCCAGGGCATCTTGACGCAGGTATATCTGGATGCGACCGCTGCCGTCTTCGATGTGGGCAAAAGTTGATCTACCCATCGCCCGGATGCTCATCAGCCTGCCAACTAAGCTCATGTCTCTTTCGGGTTTGCCAGTTTCGAATTCCAGGATGGCTTCGGTCGCTGTATGGCTACGCTGGACCCGCGGCGGATAGGGGTCTATGCCTCTTTCCCTGATCCTCTCTAGTTTGATATGTCGCTGCCTCTCCAGATCGCTGAATTTCTCCATTCCCTCTCCTTGTTATGGAACCAAGCCAGCGTGCAAAGAGTGCCAAAGTCCCTTGCGTTTGGCGCCTAGCTTGACTATTGGATGGCGATTATGTGGAAACACAGGATGCCTTCGGGGGCGTTGACGATGACCTCATCGCCTACGCGATGACCCAGCAGGGCTTTACCGAGGGGAGATTGATTGGAGATGCGGCCCCTCCTGGGATCTGCCTCCGCGTAGCCGACGATGTGGTAAGTCTCCGGCTCCCCTTTC
>JAUWYT010000047.1 GCA_030615705.1 Chloroflexota bacterium | reverse complement strand
GACGGATTCCAGCCTTAAGTGCTCCCTCACCGATGGAATCGGGGCAAGCAGTGATCTTCACTCGTAAACAGGGCGTCTCGAGTGCCATAATGTTACCACATTTTGCCCATATCCTCAAATAAGTCAACAGCCTGCCGTCCTCCCAGGGCTCGCCTATCATTCACGTCTCTGTTTCTAGGGGCGCCAACTCAAAAGCGCAAGCTCAATTCTCGCCAAGCGCACTTCCACCGCCACGCTCGCGCACGCCAAAGCCCTGAATGAACTGTCCTTACTCTTCGTAAACCCATTCTTCAAATAGAGCGGTCAAGTCGCACTGGCAGTGATGTTCGGCAAGCTGCCTGAATGCATCGCCCGTGCCGATGCCCCATTTGTGGGATTCGTAGTAGTCGCGCAGGAATTCGCCAAACGGTTTCGGGCCCATCTCCTCTGCCAGCGCGGCGATGAAAAGCGGGCCGCGACCATAGACAATCGCGCCGTATTCTCTACCCGCGTAGGCTCCCACGGGCAATCCGATAGGAATGTCAGCCCGGTCAACGCGGTCCCAGCGGCTATACCATGAATCGCGCCAACTCTCTGCAGCACGTTCACCGCCAACGTCGGCGTAATAGAGACCGGTGGCATATTGGACGATGGCCTCATCAAGCCAGGGCTCATCTATTTGATCGTTACCGACGGCATTGTAGAACCACTGATGAGCCACCTCGTGAGCTACAGTACCCTCAAGCACGATCTGGGATGGTAATCCCAAAACTTCTTCACTCGGATCACAAAGAGCGAGGGCTATTACCACCGCCCCGGGATACTCCATGCCCAGTGCCTGCATTGGTGTGCTTGCAATGTCAAATTCGGTGTACGGATAGACGCCAAACCGCTCGTTGTAGCTTCTCAGCGCGTCTGTCGCAAACTGCAAGACAAGTTCCGCTCCGTCCGCTCGCCCCGATAAGGCGTAGCTATTGACCGTTGTCTCCCCCACCGTCTCGCTGATCACAGTGTAGTTCTCGCTGGCGGCCAGGTAAAAATCGCGTGCGGGGCCCGCGGCGAAGGTCAGGATTTGGCTATTCGCTTCGTGCTCGCTGCCGACGACGATGCCTGAAGCAACGACCGTCAGGTCGGCGGGTGCGGTCACGCGCACCAGGTAGAAGCTGGCGTCAAAATAGGTTACGTCCCCGTCGGGAGGGGGAACTTCCACGTTCCACCCTTCGGCAGGCCTGTCCTGAGCGTAGTCGAAGGGCTCAGGGCCAGCCCCTTCGTCGTCGTAGACCGGGATGACCGGGTAG
The DNA here is from genome assembly GCA_030615705.1 of Chloroflexota bacterium. Taxonomy (GTDB): domain Bacteria; phylum Chloroflexota; class Anaerolineae; order VGOG01; family VGOG01; genus JAUWYT01. The sequence goes on along the minus strand of JAUWYT010000047.1, from coordinate 7,251 downwards.
AATTCATCCAGGACCAACACGCCGTCGAAGTAGCCAAACAGGCCGTAGTTGCCGGCCATCTCCTGGGCCACTTCTACCTGGAAGTCCATCTGGATGACTACCCGTTCGCTGGGTTGCAAAGCTGTTGGCAGCGGTACGCGGAGGGCGCTATCCCGGAATTCGTAGACGGGTTCTACGTCCTGGCCGTCTATCTTGACCGCGGACACGGTCGCCGCACCACCGGCTATGTTAGGAAACAGGCGGAAGTAGACCTCGTCGAGGGGGTCATCCTCCTGGTTGGTATAGTGAACTTTCTCGTGGCCTTCCAAGAGAAGAAAGTCGTCAGTAATTTGAAAGTCAATGTGATACACGCTCGCGCCTGGCAATCGGTCGAGCACCTCCTGTTCCGCGTCAATCAGCCCTTCGCGGAAGATGGCACGGTCGTCCCAGGCTGTATCGAACGGGTGGGGTGCAGTAGGCATAGGGACAAGAGTCGGAACAGAAGTGGCCGTCGGGGGCACAGGCGTAGCCGTAGGTTCGGCTTTCCCGCAACCGGCGACCAGGGTCAGAACGATCATCACTGTAGCGATTATTTTGTAACGGGTAGACATGCTGATACTCCTTCACTTAGTATTTTACCAGTTTGCTACCGGACACTTTTGGAGAAACCGGGTTTTTTCCTGTCTGGATGGACAAATTATTGCTTTTGGGGCTCTCCGTGATGCAAAGATGTCACATTTTTCAGCCAAAAACCGGGTTTCTGCGGTCCATCATGAAAAGTGTCCGGTAGTGAAGTAGTGTTTCGGCAGATCTAACAATGTCAAGTCAACCACAAGGACACAAAGGCACAAAGAAAAAAAGAAAGACTTAGTGTTAGGGTTGTGATTCTGGCGTTCACGCCGAAAAACTCCCCGGCGCACACGTGCACCTGCGTGCAGTGCAGGTGTCGGTCAACCGGGGAGTTTTGAGACTGGACGGGTGACGGGTTTTTCCCTGCTCGCTCACCTTCTCAAAATGTAGCGAGGCCGCTCGATGATACCCCACGCCCTCCGGCTGAGGGCCGCTGCCAGGTCGTCGCCCTTCCTCACGAGGTAGGTGGCGGTGCCTCCGGCAGCCAGCTCTGCCACCACCGCCTCCGCCCCCTCCTCCCCGCCGAAGCTCTCAGGCGCGATGAGCACGGCAATCACCCTCAAGCCTCGCTGCTCCAGATGGCGTGAGGCAATGGCCCAATCCTTATCGGTGGAAGAGGTGATAACGATGACTGTGGTGCCTCGCCCGAGATGCATGCCCTCGGCGGCCATCACCTGGGCCAGAGGTAAGCGCCCCACAGCCTTGATCACGGACAGAGTCTCCAGAATCTTGGAGAGTTGGCGCTCACCTCGGTCAGCAGGGGTAACTTCGCGCTGCTGAGCATAGGCCACCAGCCCTACCGCCCGGTCGCGGACGATGAAATGCTTGGCCAGCGAGGCTGCGATGGTCACGCCGTACTCCTCGGTAGTGGGAGCCAACTCCAGCCGGGGCCGCTTGGTCCAGAGGAGGGCCGGCTCACGTCTCTCGAGAACGGGCTCCCATTTCAAGTGCGCTTGAACTGACTTGGCCATATCCAGGAAGAGCCAGACGTCGGCCATGGGGTCCAGCTCGAACTCTTTCACGATCAGCCGCTCTTTGCGGGCAGTGGAAGGCCAGTGAATGCGGTTGAAGCTGTCGCCTGGAGCATAGTCCCGCACCCCGCAGACGTTGGTGGTGACGTAATGGGTGCGGCGGCGGAGGGCATCTCCTCCCGGCAGTTGCCCGCTAGGTGTAGCGAAGGCCACCAGCTCGACGATGGCTGGATAGACGACTATGGTTGAGGTCTGAGGCAGCTCACGCTGCATCTTGAAGAGGCCGAAAGGATCGCCCGTAGTCAGGGTAATGGGCCCCAAAGTGAAGCGACCTCGCTGCCGGCATAGGGTCCTGACTGTCCAACCTCGTTCTCTTCGAGCTCCAAACGAGTTGATCACCTGGCTAGCTTGATGGCCAGGCAGGTCCGAGTGGTCACGTACTTCTAGCCATAGCTTTGGCAGAAAGCCGGTGTTGTGTGCTACGAATCTCTCCTCAGTGGTTTTGCCCACCTCAGCCTTCTTGGCCCACATGTGACGGGAAAGGTGCACCCAGTTGATGCTTGTCCAGGTCCAGAGGTAGGAGAGGACGATTATGGCTGCGATAAGGTAGGTTAGGTTGTAGAATAGATCCCGCCCTGTGGCGAGCGCCACTATCAGGCAAGCCAGCCCCAGGAGGAGGACTAAGCGATTTCCCTTCATTTCCTAAACGCCTTTGTTTACTGCTCTTCTGACCCCTTTCATCGCCTTAGCTATTAGATCGCTCAAGAGAAGCAAGGCTGCCTGGGGTATATTCAGCTTGAGCCACCCGAGGGGCAGCTCCAGCTCCCGCTTGTCGCAGACGGTGGACAGGTTGGCGGCATCCACCTGGGGCTTGAGGGCTGTCAGCAGCCTGCTGCGCCGCCTCTCTTCAGTGATGGTCACGATGTCGTCTATTTGCCTGACGAGATTGATGGCCTTCCGGATGCGCTTTTCGACAGCTTCAGCCCGCTGACGATCTATCAGCCCATAGCGGGCCTTGGTGGAGTTGAGGGACAAGCCCGCCTCGTAAGTGCTGGCCACGATCTCGTTCCGGTTCATCCATTCCGTCTCGTAGTTGAGCACATACTTCCAGTTGGGCGATAGGAGCGCCTGGCGGTGCTCCTCCAGGCTGCGGTGGAAGAGCCGATAGCCGTGGGCCTCTGGCTCCTCGAAAGCCAAACTGCCGGGGTCTAGGAAGGGAGCCAGGGGCGAAATAAAGGGGTGTATGGTTGGGGTACGATCCTCACGCTTATTAAAGCGTCGCAACAGGTGGTCGCAGTAATCAACGGTCTCCATGACCGTCTGGTAAGTTTGTCTGGGCAAGCCGATCATGAAGAACAGGTCCAGGCGCTGGCAGCCGGCCTCCAGGGCATACCCGATGGTGTCCTCTAGCTCCTGGTTGGAATAATCCCGACCAAAAGCGTGGCGCACCTCCTCGCTGTGGGACTCTGGGGAAATCTCCAGGACGAAGTTGGGCACGGCCTGGCCCAGCTTTTGCAGGAAGTCACGGGAACTGGGGCCGAAAAACTCGAACATCAACTGGCCATCGAAACCCTCGATCGCCTTCAGGAAACGCTCGGCGTGGTCTATCCCGGCCTGGCGGATGTCGCCCAGCACGAAGATTGGCCCCTTGCTGAAGCGCTGAATATTTCTGATGTCCTGGGCTAGCGCCTCAGGAGCTCGGTAGGCTGGCCTGGCTCGTCCGTAGAATTCCCGGAAGGCCCGGGCCGAGCCACCACAGGTCAGGCAATTATGGAGGCAACCCCGACAGGTGAGGGCGGCGGTAATAGGGTACCCCAACCAGCGCTGGAAAGGGACGAAGTTGGCCAAGTCACGGTAGCGACCCACGGCCTTGACCACATAGCCGTAGTCCATAAGGATATGATCCAGGTTTTCGGGGCTGTAGGTGAGCGGGTTAATCTGTATCCTCCCCTGTCCGTCCCGCCAGGTGAGGTTGGGGACTTCGTGAGGGTCATTTCCCTCAACGATGCAGCGCATCAGTTGCAGCAGAGGCTCCTCGGTTGAGTCGCCCCGGATCACGTAATCTACTGCAGGATAGTCCATCAGTTCCTGGTGATAGTAGGTGGCGGAGAGGCCACCGAAGATAACGGGGGTGTGGGGGTGATGTTTCTTGACCATCTTGGCTATTTCCAGGGCTCCATGGGCGTGGGGCAGCCAGTGGAGGTCAATGCCGAAGGCGTCGGGGCAGAGAGGGCGAATCTGCTTATCTACGTCGAACTTCGCATCGTTCAACATACGCACAGCCAAGTTGACGATGCGCACCCGGAAACCGTGCCGCTCCAGGTGTTCGGCCAGGGTTGTGAAGCCGATGGGATACATCTCGAAGACAGTGGTGGAGGGCACCACGTCGCTAACTGGGCCATAGAGGATTGACTCCTTGCGGAAGTCATAGACGCTAGGCGCGTGCAGTAGCACCAAGTGTGTTTTGGTCATAGAAATTGGGCTCTTTCATAAATGTCATTGCGAGGAGCTCGGTGGCGCGTTCGCGCCACTCATTGGGCAGGAAACAAACGTAGGTGTCATTGCGAGGCGCGCTGTTTGCGCCGAAGCAATCCCCAATTCGCGGGATGGGGATTGCTTCGCTGCGCTCGCAATGACACAGAGGGTAACACTATACACGGACTCGGGCGCCGGGCACGGGTACGGAGTTGAGTATCTCTTCGACCACAGCTTTGGGGTCAACCTCTTTGATCCGGGCCGAGGGGCTGACAATCAGACGATGGGCCAGTGCAAGCATGGCCAGGGCCTTAACGTCATCGGGGATGACGTAGTCACGCCCCAGTATGGCGGCTCGCGCTCGACCGGTTTTGTAGAGGGCCAAACTCCCGCGGGGGCTGGCCCCGAGATAAGTATCAGGGTGCCTACGTGTGGCGTTCACCAGGGTCACGATGTATTCTTTAATCAAGGGGTCGACATAAACTTCTTTGACCTTCTCCTGAGCGTCCAGCAGTTCCTGAGCGTCTATTACTTGCCCGAGGGTCTCCACAGGATGAGTATATTGTTGAGAATCGAGGATGGATACCTCATCCTCAGGGCTTGGGTAGCCGAGGCTGATGCGCATCATGAAGCGGTCCAACTGAGCCTCGGGTAGGGGGAAGGTTCCCTCGTACTCGATGGGGTTTTGCGTTGCCAGGACGAGAAAAGGCTCAGGGATCGGGTAAGTGACCCCATCTACGGTGACCTGCCGCTCCTGCATAGCCTCCAGTAGGGCTGATTGGGTCTTGGGGGTGGCCCGGTTGATCTCGTCCGTGAGCACGATTTGAGCCATGACCGGGCCGGGCCGGAACTCGAATTCTCGCGTCTTCTGGTTGAAGATCGTCACCCCGGTTACGTCGCTGGGCAGCAAATCCGGAGTGAACTGGATGCGCCGGAAGGTACAGCCTATAGATTGGGCGATGGACCTGGCCAGCATCGTCTTGCCCACGCCAGGCACGTCCTCAATGAGCAGGTGTCCCCGGCAGAGCAGGCCCACCAAGGTGAGCTTTATCTCCTCGTGCTTGCCGATGATGACCTTCTCCACGTTATTGATGACCTTCTCGGCAATAGTTTGGACGTCTTTCATGATTTTGCGCTCCTCTTGGGTAATGATTATCTCTTTCGCTAGGCGTGTAACCCAGGGTAAATTATACCAGTATTTCGGGAAAGATGCCACACTATGCTTCCGGACGGTTCTCCTCAATTTATACCTTGAGGCAGGGACAAAGGTTCAAACCTCTTTGTACTCCTCTCCCAAGTGTGATATAATAAAAGGGAGAAGGACAGCGGATCAGCAGGATTTACGGATCAAGTGACTTAGACTGGGGAGGAATCCGTAAATCCTGGGCATCGGTGTCCTGACGAATGGAGGGCATACAGATGAAACAAGTTCGCGCTTTCATAGCCATCGAGCTGGATGAAACCATCAACGCTGCCTTAGCCGACTTGCAAGGGCAGCTCAAGGCTAAAGTACCTCAGGGCTCGGTGCGCTGGGTTAAACCGGGGGGCATCCATCTCACCCTCAAGTTCCTGGGCAACGTGGCCGCCAACAGGATCGAGGAGATAGAGCGAGCCCTCACCCAGGCTTGTGCGGGGTTTCCTGCTTTGTCCTTCTCCGTCGGGGGGCTCGGATGCTTCCCCAATCCTCGGCGCCCCCGGGTCGTCTGGGTGGGGGTGCAGGAGGAGAGCGGGACTTTGCCACGCCTTCAAAAGGCCATTGAGGACGGGATGGAGAAATTGGGGTTTTCTCCGGAAGGGCGTAAATTCCATGCCCACCTGACCCTGGGGCGAACCCAGCGACGTGCCAGTTCTGGTGACGTGGGTCGCCTGGGCCAGCTCGTTGCAGAGAGGGACATCGGCGAGCTAGGCCAGATGGAGGCGCGAGCCGTCAGCTTGATCAGAAGTGATCTGAAGCCGACGGGGGCGGTGTACACCCGGCTAGCAGCAGTAGAATTAGGAGGGATATGATCATAGCTGTCATCGGCGCAGGACAGTGCTCGAAGGAGGTGGCACAGGTCGCAGAGTCCGTCGGGCGTGAGTTGGCCAGGAGAGGGGTTACCTTGGTCTGCGGTGGCCTGGGCGGAGTGATGGAGGCTGCCTGCCGGGGGGCCAAATCAGAAGGGGGCCTGACCATTGGCATCTTGCCCGGCTTCAGTCGCTGCGAGGCTAATCCCTACGTGGATATTCCCGTAGTCACTGGGCTAGGTGAGGCTCGGAACGTTATCGTTGTCCGTACCTCTCAAGCGGTGATCGCTGTGGACGGTGAGTATGGCACCCTTTCGGAGATTGCCTATGCCCTCAAGCTGGGCATCCCAGTCGTTGGCCTTAACACCTGGCAACTGGCCAGGGGAGGACGGCTCGTGACGACTATCGTAGGGGCGGCGACACCCGCTGAGGCAGTGGACAAAGCCCTGGCGCTGGCCACCTGTGCTGAGCTCAGCCGAAGTAAACGATGATTCCGCAAACGTGGGAGGAGGGAAAGATGAGCAAATTGCTTGTATTCACGGGAAATTCCAATCCACTTCTGGCTAAGGAGATCGCACGCCGTCTGGAGATGTCCTTGAGTGAGGCCACTGAAGGAAGTTGAGGCCGAGTGGCTGGCTGAGCATCGGCGAGCGTGAAGGGCGTATCTCACTCCCAAAGCCTAAACCAGGCTGTGTGGTGATCAAGGAGGCTGTGTTTTGACCTAGGCCGACGCTTCGGCAGGATCACCTGAGCACCCTGAGCCCTCCGCCTGAGGACCTCGGCTGAACTCGGTCGAAGCCCTCGGGCCGAAAGCTCGTCGAAGGGTGCGGCTTTGCAGGCCCCGCATCCTTCGACGGCTGGACTCAGCTCGCCGAAGTCAGGCTCTGGATGCTTGTCATAAGAGTCACGTCATAACATCTGACGTGAGTAGCTATCAAAGGAGATAATCTCAATGCGTTTTCGCGATCGTCAGGAGGCAGGTCAACTCCTGGCCCAGGCGTTGGCCTTCCTTAAGGGGGAAAAGGATGTCATCGTCCTGGGCATCCCACGAGGTGGGGTAGTAGTGGCGGCCGAAGTTGCCTGGGCAATCGGCGCGCCTCTTGATGTTTACATAACGCGCAAGATCGGCGCGCCCTACAACCCCGAACTGGCTATAGGGGCGATAGCCAGCTCAGGTGATGTGGTGCTCGAC
>JAUWYT010000149.1 GCA_030615705.1 Chloroflexota bacterium | reverse complement strand
CGCAATCTGTACGTTATCTGGGCAGCGGAGCTGGTGGCCATCGCCGGTTTCAGCGTGGCTTTCCCCTTCCTGCCCTACTACGTGCAGGAGTTGGGGGTGACCGACCAGGGACAGGTGCAGATGTGGTCCGCGCTCCTGTTCACTGGCCAGGCTATCACCATGGCTATCTTCGCCCCCATCTGGGGCTCCCTGGCCGACCGCTATGGGCGCAAGCTGATGGTGGTGCGGGCGATGTTCGGCGGGGCGGTGCTGCTTTGCGCTATGGGATTCGTGCGCAACGTGCAGCAACTGGCGATCCTGCGGGCCCTGCAAGGATGCGTGACAGGCACCGTGCCAGCGGCCACCACGTTGGTAGCCAGCTCAGTGCCCCGCCAGAGGTCCGGCTATGCGCTGGGGCTGTTACAGATGGCGATCTACAGCGGAGCCTCGGTCGGGCCACTGCTGGGCGGTTTGGTAGCCGACGCCTTCGGCTATCGAGCCGCCTTCTGGGTGACGGCCACTTTGCTCTTCGCCGCAGGCCTGGGCGTGTTCTTCCTGGTCGAGGAGCGAGTCGAGCCCTCCCGGCGGAAGGAGGATTCGTCAGCAGAGGGCTCTGGCCCGGCCGAGGGCTTCCGGCAGGGATTGGCTTTGGTGCTGCGGTCGCGGGCGCTGTTGTTCATGTTCGGCACCAGGGTGGTGATGAACTTTGGCTTGAGGATCATGGGGCCGATGTTGCCGCTTTTCGTGCAATCTCTGATGCCAGGGCAGGGGCGAGTGGCTTCCGTCACGGGGCTGATCACGGGCGCGAGAGCGGCCACCGGCGCTCTGGGGGCGGTGGCCCTGGGGCGAGTCGGAGATCGCATCGGCCACCGGCGGGTGCTGGTGGCTTGTGCGCTAGGGGCGGCAGTCCTGTACGCCCCTCAGTTCCTGGTAGTCACGCCCACCCAACTGTTGATCCTCCAGGCTGCAGCGGGAGTGGCAACGGGGGGCATCATGGCCTCGGTCAGCGCCACGCTGGCCCAATTGGCACCTGAGGGCCGGCAGGGGGTGGTGTACGGCCTGGACTCCAGTGCTAACTCCGTGGCCAGGGCCATAGCTCCAATGGCTGGCGCGGCCATCGCCGCGAGCCTGGGCATACGCTTCATTTTTCTCTGCGCGGCGGGGGTCTTTGCTCTGGCTGCTTTGGGGATGGCAGGACTGTTAGTGAGAACGAAGGAATCAAAGCAATGACGGAGTCCCACGATGTTGCCTGACGACAAAGCCATCACCCTCGGCCACCCCAGCTACGTCTGGCGCTTTGGGCAGGACAGGAGGTTGGCCCTGATCCGTAAGTACGCGCATCTGGAGGGCCAGCGCATCCTGGACGTGGGCTGCGGCCTGGGGACGTACGTGAAAAAGATGCGGGATTTCAGCCAGGAGGTCTACGGCATAGACGTAGACCCGGAGAGGGTGGCAGAGGCGAGCCGGACGCTGCCCAACATCCAACTGGCTCCAGCAGAGAAGTTACCCTTTCCCGATGGCTTCTTCGATGTGGTGCTCCTGCACGAGATCATCGAGCACGTCGAGGACGATCGCCAGGCCATCCGCGAGGCCCATCGGGTGATCAGAGGGGGAGGACGCATGGTCATCTTCGCTCCCAACCGTCTCTATCCCTTAGAGACCCACGGCGTCTTCTGGCGAGGAAAGTACCACTTTGGCAACGTCCCCCTGGTCAACTACCTGCCGGATTTCCTGCGGCGGCGTCTCTGCCCCCACGTGCGGGCTTATACGAGAGGCGACATGCGGCGACTGTTCGAGGGTCTCGACGTTGAGGTCATCATTCACATCCAAATCTACCCCGGCTACGATAAGATCGCTGCCCGCCGTCCCATGATAGGCACCTTCTTGCGCCGGGTCACTTATGCCTTAGAGAGCACACCGCTGCGGGCCTTTGGACTCTCACACTTCGTGGTGGTGGAGAAACAAACAGAACCCAGCAGGTGAGCGTCTAGCGAAGCTTCGCCTCAAACCGACAAGTCAAAGGGTGTCATTCCTTCGGCAAGCTCAGGACAGGTCTCAGCGACCGAAGGCCTGTCCTGAGGAACGCCGAAGGGGAGCGAAGAATCTCGCGTGACAGTGGTCTAAAGACTCTTCGCTCCGCAAGCCTTCAGGCTGAGGCCCTCAAGGCCGAAGGCTCCGCTCAGAGTGACAAACCACGGGGAAATCATGCTCTGTTCGTAAACAACTTGGGGAGTCAAGCAGTTCAGAGGGAGGTCGGCAAACCTCCGCGAAAGCTCCAGGACACCGCGGTTTGGTCAAAGATGTGTCCAAAAAGCTCCAGAACCCCCAGTTGATGCGCCGCTGGAGCTTTCGGGGAGGCGGGGGCTGAACGCTTGCCCCAGCAGTGGGCACTGTTTTGTGGTCTCGTAAGGTGAAGTAGTTTTACCTAGAGACCAACTTCACTACAGTTGCACCTTCCCCGCCCTCATGCTCGTCTCCAGACCGGTAGGAGGCTACCAGGGGGTGATTTGCTACCGAGTCACGCACGACGCGACGGAGCGCCCCCGTTCCTTTGCCGTGGATGATGCGCACCTGGTGCAGCCCCGCCAGGTAAGCATCGTTCAGGTACTTATCCAGGCGAGGCATCACCTCCTCAACCGTCTGTCCCCGCAGGTTCAGTTCCAGACCAGGCGAGCAGACTTCAGAGACACTCACAAGTCGCTCCCTGACCTCAGGTTGAGCGGCTCTCTGCCGCAACTCCAAGTCCCCCACCTTGGCCCTAATCCGGAAAGGGCCCACTTGGACTTCGGCCTCATCGTCCAATAGCTCGGTGATCTCACCGCTGGCCCCAAGTCCCGCCACCCATACGGTGTCGCCCAAGCTCAGCGTCTCCTTGGGCTTGAAGCGCCGCTGAACGATGGGTTCGACGGGCTCAGGCTCCAACGACGCCAGTCTATCCTCGGCCTCGGCCACCCACTCCTGGGTGACGGCGGTCATCCCTAGTCCAGCCCTGATTGTCCTCAGCTCGGCTCGCACTTCCTCAAGTTTCTGCTGAGCCTCCTCACGAGCGGCACTCAGTATCTCGTGCCTTGTTTTCTCGATGTCAGCCAACTCCTGACGCAGCTCCCTCTCCAGATCCTCTGCATGATACCGGGCGGCCTCCGCTGCCTCTTGAGAGGCCAGGGCTTCCTGGTGAGCCTGCTTGATCTCGGCCAACAGACTCTCCGCTTCCAAGCTCTCAGGCGAGACCAGGCTCTCGGCCTCGCTCACGATCTCAGGCCAGAGGCCCAGGCGTCTGGCGATGGCGAAAGCGTTGCTGCGGCCAGGCAAGCCGATGCTCAGCTCGTAGGTGGGGGAGAGGGTCTCCAAGTCGAACTCCACGCAGGCGTTTTCCACCCCCGGCGTGGTGTGGGCATAGACCTTCAGCTCCGGGTAATGGGTGGCGATGAAAGTCGTGATCCTCCGTCGCAGCAGGTGAGAAAGCAAGGCTCTCGCTATGGCCGAACCTTCGCTTGGATCCGTGCCAGCTCCCAGGTCATCCAGCAGAACGAGGGAGCGCTCTTCGGCCTGGCCCAGGATGTTAATGACGTTGGTTATGTGGGCAGAGAAGGTAGAGAGGCTTTGCTCGATGGACTGCTCGTCGCCGATGTCGGCATAGATGTTGCTGAAGACCGAGAGGGCGGAGCCCTGGGCAGCGGGGATGGCCAAGCCACACTGGGCCATCAAGGACAGGACACCAAGCGTCTTAAGGGAAACGGTCTTGCCTCCGGTGTTAGGCCCGGTGATTACCAGGATGAAATAATCGTCGCGCAGGTGGATATCAATGGGTACCACCTTTGCTGGGTCGAGCAGCGGGTGACGAGCTTTGATCAGTTGGATGCTGGATCCAGGGTGCAGACCCTCGGCCACTTTTCTAAAGGCGACCAACTTGGGCTCAACCCCTGCGATCTCCTCTGCGTACTTTGCCTTAGCGAAAGCCAAGTCAAGCTCAGCCAGGGCTTCAACGGTGCGCTTGATGAACTCTCCTTCCTCGGCCACCAGGTTGGAGAGCCCAGCCAGGATGCGCTGTACCTCCCGCTCCTCTTCCAATTGCAGCTCTCGCCAGCGGTTGTTCACCTCGACGGTGGAGAGGGGCTCAATGAAGAGGGTAGCACCGCTGGCTGATTGGTCGTGGACGATGCCCGGGATGCGCCCCTTGAAACCGGCCTTGAGAGGGATGACGTAGCGCCCGCTCCGCTGGGTGACGAAGGCCTCCTGGAGAAAGGGGGCATTGGAGGGAGAGGATACGATCCTCTCCAGCTTGGCCAAAAGCCGCTGGTGGGCTTCTCTCATCTCGCGGCGGATGCGGGCTAGATTCTGACTCGCTCCATCCACCACTTCGGCCCGGTCGTTGATGCAACGGGCGATCTCCGCGATAACGTTAGAGCACTCCTCGATCCTTCCAGTGGTGCTCGCCAAAAGGGGGAACTGATTCCTCAAGCGGGTGATAACGCGTCGCAGGGTTCGCCCGCTGATCAGGGTGTCGCGGACATCCAAGAGCTCGCCGGGCACCAGGATGACGCCGTGTTCCGCTCTGTCCGCCAGAGGGCGCACGTCCCGCGCCCCACCCAAGGAGAGATCAGCCCTGGCATTGAGGAGGGCTTTGGCCTCACTAGTCTCTCCCTGTCGTCTTGCCACCTCATCGAAGTCAGGGGAGGGCTGCAAGCTCAAGGCCATCTCCCGGCCGGCAGAGAAGGAGGTGTGTTTCGCCAGGCGCTCCAATATCTTGGGCAATTCGAGGGTTTGCAGGTATTTAGGGTTCATCATTACTCCAAAGGCCCGGGCTCTTCTATGACCAACTCGTCTTCCTCCCGGCCAGCGTAGAGATAGCGTTTCAGCAGAGTGTCGTACTCAGTCCAGGGCTTGGTCTTATCCCGTCGAGCAGCAATGATCCGAGCGAAGCGGTTAACCTGGGCATCCAAGTTATCGATATAGTGGAGGGCGCAAGCCTCCAGGGTCTTGGGCCGACGGGGCGAGCCCCACTCGTAGCGGCCATGGTGGCTGACGACCACGTGGCGCAAGCGCAACGCAAGCTCCGGCGGCAAGTCGGGGATTTCAGCTATGCGTTCGGTTATCATCCGGTCGCTGAGCACTACATGACCCAGGAGGCGCCCTTCGTCGCTGTACTCGATATCGCGCTCGTAGGTGAGCTCTTTGGTCTTGCCAACGTCGTGCAGGAGAGCCCCTGTCATCAGCAGGTCGCGGTTGATCTGGGGATAGAGGGTTAGCACCGTCCGGCAGAGGGCGATGACCTCCACTACGTGCTCTAG
>JAUWYT010000065.1 GCA_030615705.1 Chloroflexota bacterium | reverse complement strand
GTGCGCATGGCGTTGGCCACCCGTCCCTTCCTGCCGATGATCCGTCCCATGTCCTCTGGAGCTACGTGCAACTCAAGGACAACGGAGTTTGTGCCCTCGATCTCATCCACACGGACTTGCGATGGGTCATCCGCCAGCGATCTTGCGATGTTCTCAATCAGTTCCTTCATTGGGTCGCCCTCCTTTTGCTTGATATATTGAGCTAGTCGGCTTCCTCACCTGTGGTCCCTTCGACTTCCTCTTCAAGGGGCGCTTCTATGAGCTCTTCCTCAGAAGGTACTTCCTCCTCAACAATAGGGGCTTCCTCGGCGACTTCGGCCTCGGTAGGTACAGCCTCCTCTATCGGCGCCTCTTCTTCCAAAGGTACTTCCTCGTCAGCAATAGTGACCTCCTCAGCGACTTCGGCCTCAGTAGGTGCTGCCTCCTCCACCGACACCTCTTCTTCCAGCGAAGCAACCTCTTCGGCCACGACTTCTTCTGCTGCCGCCTCCGCCAGTAGAGATTCCAGGTCCTCTCCCTCCTTCAAGCGCGTGAATCGGTCGAGGGTGCCCTTGTTTCTCAACAACCTAGCCACTGCATCGGTAAGCTGAGCCCCCTGCGATAGCCAGTAAAGAGCTCGGTCCTCTTTTATCTGAACGGTGGGCGGGTCTGTGCGTGGGTTATAGTGGCCGATGGTCTCGATGAAGCGCCCGTCCCGCGGCGCTCGGGAATCGGCCACCACCACCCGGTAGCTGGGCTGTTTCTTCTTTCCCGTGCGACGTAGTCTGATCTTTACCATTTCTCTTTTCTTGAACTCCTTTCGATTTGGTGTATGGTTTGTTAGTTTCGTTCGCTCTTATTTGTACTCCTCCCGTGGTGGGGAGAAGGAGTCAATGACAAGGGTGCGCTTGACAGCGGTCGCCCCATGCTCTACATCGGCTGGGAACTGCAGGCTATCCCCCGCCACGAGGACATAGGTCCGCCCCTCGACATCCATGGATAGCTCCCCTTCGACGATATAGGTAATCTGTTCATGGGGGTGCCGGTGGGCTCGAACAACCGCCCCCTCCTCCAGGATGACATGAACGATCATCAATCGCTCACCCCAGGAGAGGGTGCGCCGCCACACGCCCGGCACCATCTCCACCGGCTCGACATCCGACGCTTTGATCACATCTATCATTCCGCCACCTTCTTTCCATTGCTACTCGAACTTGAACCGCCATACCGCCAGCGCAAAAAAGGCCACGGCGTAGGCCAGCAGGATGCCCGCCGGGAGCAGCACTGAGCTCAAGCCCAGACCGCGCAGGACGATGTTTTGGAAGCCGTCCATCGCCCAGGCAGTCGGCATCAAATGGCCTATGGCCGCGAATGTCTTGCCCGTGACATCGAGCGGGAACCACGCGCCGCCCAGGGCTGAGAAGACGAACATGGCCATGAGGGCCCACATGATGACCTGATCCTCGCTTTTGGACATTGCGCCGATGAGCAACCCCAGGCTGGCGACCCAGAGCGCCAGTGTCACCATCACCAAGAGAATGGCCAGCGGTTCGCGCATGTAGTCCACGCCGAAGGCCAGTTGGCCGAAGGCAACGAGCAACGCCTGCTGGAGGAATACAACGAGGAACATCGCCAGCACGTGGCCGGCAATCACCTGAGTTCGAGTGATGGGGGTCGTGAGCAACCGCTGCAGCGTCCTGGACCTGCGCTCCAGCACCAGCACCATCGCCGACGTGTTCAGCCCGAAAACGACGAACTGGACGATCATCCCCGGCGATGACTGGGTATAGACGTTCGGCGATATCTCCTCCCCCTCCTCGGCTGCTGCGCCCGACTGCTCGACCGCGACGGTGAGCGGTGGTTGGAGCCAGGCCTCACTCGCCAGCGCCAGTGCCTCGTCCAGGTAAGCCCGACGGGCTGCCTCGCTCTCGAACCCCTCCCGTGCCTCAAACGCCTCCGCGCTGAGTCGGGCGGTCTCGACTGCGCCCAGCAGGCGCGTCATGGCCGCCTGGACTGCACTGCTGGCCGTCTGCCCAGCCGGCGTGTTTTGATCAACGATGACCGTCAGACGCGGCTTCTCGCCCGCGAGGGCCTGCTCGCCGAAACCGACCGGCACAATCACCGCGCCTGCCAAATCCCCATCACGGACAGACTCGGCCGCACTATCTGCATCGTTCCCCTCCAGGAGGACCGGTCGGATGGCATCCGACGCCTCCAACAGAGTCTGCGAGCTAGCGCTGAGGGCGTCGCTCTCGTCGTGGATCACAAATCCCACCGGCAGGCGGGGATCGCCCTCTGCGCTGGAGCCAAACACCAAGCCAAAGAAGAAGGTGAAGAGGATGGGCATCACCCCCAGAAAGAACGCCGATCTCCGGTCTCGAACGATCTGCAACAGGTCTTTGAGGGCCAGATCAATCACACGCATGGATCCCCTCCTGCTTCTACGCAAACCGTCTGCGGAAGACAAGGGCGCCGACGGCAAAGAAAATGATGCCCATCCCCAGGGTGACGAGGACCGGCAAGAGCACATCGCCCACGCCGCCGCCCGCCATGACCAGCTTCCAGCCACGCAAGACCCAACCGTGAGGCGTAAGCAGGTTGATGGTGTCGTAAGCGGCTGGCAAATTCGGTATGCCAGTGGTGAACAGCCCGCCCACCATACCACTCAGGGTCAGTACCGTGCCCATCACTGGCCCGGCCTGGCGCGTGCTCTTGAGGAATGACATGATAAACAGGCCAAAGCCGACCGCGGCGACGACCAGTCCCAACGCCACCAACGCCACGGACAGAGGCTCACCCCAGCGGATACGGAAGATGACGGCCGAAGCCAACATCAGCACGACCACCTGGGCGATGAGCGTGATGAAGCCGGCGGCGAACTTGCCGCCCAGGATGACCGCTCGCGGTGTGGGGGTCGTGAAGAGCCGCGCCAGGGTTCCCACTTCGTCCTCGCGGATAATCGTCTCGGCTGTGCTGGCGCCGGTGAAAAAGGCGAAAAAGATCACCATCCCAGCCATGATCGGCCCCATCATCCCCGCCCCCTGACTGACTGGCTCAGTTTTGCTGGGTGGGGGCTGGATGTCGAGGGCCGGGTGCGCCCCCTCGCCCCGGCTTCTGCCCAGCGCTTCGGCCCAGGCTCCGTACTGCATGGCAACTTCCTGCATCAGGCTGGCATCAATCGCCACCCCCCGCTGGCCCAGTTGGTCGGCGACGACGCCGGAGGCAATCCTGGTGCCAGCGAAGCCATCCACAAACTGGCTGACTATCCCCTTGACGATGCCCGGCCCCAGCGTCAGGGTGGGGTCTTGATACAGCGTGATCGAGGCTCTACCCTCCGGTGCCAACGCGGCGGTGGTGAAATCGGGCGGGATGATGACCGCTACCCCGGCGTCCTGGCTGTCCACCGCCGCGCGGGCGTTGGCCTCGTCGGCCGCCTCCGTCACTTGCAGTAGCTCTGCCAGTCTCTCGTCTTGCAGGAACCCAACCAGCATCTGCCCCAAAGAGAAACTGAACTGCGGCCCCGGCTGATCCAGGTTGACGACCTGCACCCGCGTCACCGGCAGGTCGAAGCCGCCGTCGCCCCCCAGGCCCCCGAAAGCAGAGTAGATTATGCCCGTGATCAGCAGCGGCACGACGAACATCATCACCAGCGCGAACCCGCTGCGGAAGGAGCGGAGCATATCCTTGAGAGCGATGTCTAGAACTTTCATGGGTGGTCTCGTACCCCTGCGTATTGCGTGTTGCGTATTCGGTAGAAACTAGGCACGCAAGACCTTTCAGTCCCGCAATGCGCGGCCTGTCAGGTGCAGGAACACCGCCTCCAGGTTTGGCTCCTGGATCTCCACCGACGTGATGCGCACCCCCCCGCGGCTGGCCGATTCAAACAGGCGCGGCAGGACGACGTTGCTGTCGTCTACCAGGAGCGTGAGTTGGCCGTTCTCAGCAGAAACCTGATGCACTCCCTCGGTCGCCTGCCACCGCTCCAGCACCCGCCCCGCCTCGGCGTTGATGGTCAGGTCAATCCGATCCAACTCGCCCACGATTTTGACCAGTTCGTCGTGCGTGCCGTGGGCGATGATCTTGCCCTGATCCATGATGGCGATGTTATCGGAAAGCTCCTGGGCCTCTTCCATGTAGTGGGTCGTGTAGAGAACGGTCATCCCCTGCTGGTTCAGTTCCTTGACGTTGTCCAGGATGTTGCGCCGGCTCTGGGGATCAATGCCCACCGTCGGCTCGTCCATGATGATGACGTGAGGTTTGTGCAGCAGGGCGATGCCGACGTTCAGCCGCCGCTTCATCCCGCCGGAGAACTTGCCCACCCGCCCTTTCTGGCGTTCGGCCAGGCCGATGACCCCCAGCACCTCGTCCACCCGCTGGCGAAGCGCGGCACCCCGCAGGCCATACATCTTGCCCCAGAAGTTGAGGTTCTCGCGGGCGGAGAGGTCTTCGTAGAGCGCGATGTCCTGCGGGATGACACCGATGGCCGCCTTTACCGCCATCGGATCGCGCAGGATGGAGTGGCCCATCACCAGCGCGTCCCCCTGGGTTGGCTCCAAGAGGCACGCGAGCATGGAGATGATGGTGCTCTTGCCCGCGCCGTTGGGCCCCAGCAGACTGAATATCTCGCCCGCCTGGACGTCGAAGTTGACGCCCTGCACGGCGTAGACGTCGCCGAAGTTCTTGTGCAAATCTTGGACTTGGATCGCTTTATCGTTGTTCGTCGTAACCTCCTAACTGCCCAACTGCCTGAGAATCGAAAACGGGACCCGCCCGCTGGTGAGCTGTTTCATCATGCGCTGCATCTGGCGGAATTGGCCGAGGAGCCGGTTGATCTCCTGGACGGTGGTACCGGAGCCCCGGGCGATGCGCCGCTTGCGGCTGGCGTTGATGATCTGGGGGTTGTGCCGCTCCTCCAAGGTCATGGAGTTGACAATAGCCTCAATCCGCTTCATCTGCTGGTCGGTGATCTCCGGCGACAGTTCCTGGCTGATCTGGGAAAAGCCAGGGATCATGTCCAATATCTGACTCAGAGGCCCCATCTTCTTGACCTCGCGCAGTTGCCGCCGGAAGTCCTCCAGGTCGAATTCACCCTTAGCCAGCTTCCTACCCACGGCCAGGGCTTCCTCCTGGTCGAGGGCTGTCTCTGCCCTCTCGATCAGGCTGAGGATATCGCCCATGCCCAGGATGCGCGAGGCCAGGCGATCGGGATAAAAGGGCTCCAGAGCATCGGTCTTCTCGCCCACGCCCAGGAATTTGATGGGTACGCCGGTCACGGAGCGGATGGAGATGGCCGCCCCGCCACGGGCGTCGCCATCGGCCTTGGTCAGGATCAGGCCCGTCAAACCCACCCGCTGGTTGAAGTCATCAGCCGCCCTCACGGCGTCCTGGCCCGTCATGGCGTCGGCCACCAGCAGCACCTCCTGAGGCGAGACATTCTTCTTGATCTCTGCCAGCTCCCGCATCAGCTCCTCGTCAATGTGCAATCGGCCGCCGGTGTCCAGGATGACGGTGCTATAGGCGGACTCTTCGGCCCGCCTGACGGCGTTGGCGCAGACAGTCGGTGGAGGCACGTCGGAACCTTCTTCATAGACGGGGATGTCCAACTGCTTTCCCAGCACCTCCAACTGAGTCACTGCGGCCGGCCGACGGGGGTCGGCGGCCACGAGGAGGGGCCGATGGCCGGACTTGCGCAACCTCAGGGCCAGCTTAGCGGCCGTAGTCGTCTTGCCCGATCCCTGAAGGCCCACTAACATGATGACGTGAGGCGGCGAGCCCGATAAGTCGAGCTTGCTGGGCTCGCCCAAGGTCTTGATCAGCTCCTCATTGACGATCTTGACCACCTGCTGGGCCGGCATGAAGGTCCTCATCACCTCAGCACCGACGGCCCGCTCACGCACCCTAGCCACGAAGTCTTTGACCACTTTGTAGTTGACGTCAGCCTCCAAGAGAGCCACCCGCACCTCGCGCAGGGCGGCATCAACATCGCCCTCGGAGAGCTTGCCCCGCTTGGCCAGTTTGCTGAAGACTTCTTGCAGCTTATCTGTGAGGTTTTCGAACACTCTGCCTTCATCCCTTCAAGGTAAATCGTCTGTCATTGTAATTTACTTTGGCGATTTCGTCAAGCCAGGTGCAACCCGCCCACCACCAGCCCTGTGGTGAGCCCTGTCCTGAGCGTAGCCGAAGGAACAGCCGAACCACCACCGCCCTTTATCACTTTATCCACCAGGTTGACACCGAAGCGATAGGACAGATGGCGATAATCGGGAATATCCAGGATGAGGATATCGGCCTTCTTGCCGACTTCCAGACTCCCCACCTGATCGCCCAACCTGACGGCGTGAGCAGCGTTGATGGTAGCAGCGACGATGGCCTCGGCAGGGGTCATTTCCATGAAGCGACAGGCCAAGGCAGCGATCAGTTGCATAGACTCGCACCAGCAAGTGCCGGGGTTGAGGTCGGTGCCCAGGGCCACAGGGACGCCCGCAGCGATGAGGCCGCGCGCATCGGCGTATGCTCGTTGCCCCAGGCCGAAGGTACCCCCGGGCAGAAGGACGGCAATAGTGCCCGCTTCGGCGAGCAGAGCCATCTCCTCTGGAGGCGTGCAGAGCAGGTGGGCAACTGCAATCGTGCCAAGCTCGGCAGCCAATGCTGCCCCTCCCAGGGAGCTGAACTCATCGGCATGGATCTTCAGTCCCAGGCCCAATTCCTTGGCCTTGGTCAAGATGCGGCGTGATTCTTCCAGGGTGAAAACCCCCTCCTCGCAGAAGACATCGCAAAACAGGGGAGGGGCTGCTGGAGCTTCTTCTTTCCGCCCCCACAATTCCTCCAGACCCCTTTGCACGACTAGAGGCAGCATCTCATCGATCACTAAATCCACGTATTCCTCGGCGCGGCCCTGGTATTCGGTGGGCACCGCATGGGCCCCCAGGAGGGTTGGAATCAGGTCTATGGGATGGGCCTTGTCTAGGATCCAAATGGCCTCCAGCATCTTGAGCTCATTCTCGATGTCCAGGCCGTAGCCGGTCTTGGCCTCGGCGGTAGTGGTGCCGTGGGCCAGCATCTCATCGAGGCGCTCTCGGGCTTGAGCGACCAGTTCATCCAGGCTGGCCGCCCGCGTGGCCCGTACCGTGTTCATGATCCCCCCGCCGGCGGCCATGATCTCCATGTAGGTAGCGCCTTTGATGCGCTGCTCAAACTCATCGGCCCGGTCGCTGGCGAAGACAAGGTGGGTGTGGGGATCAACGAAGCCAGGCATGACCACCTTGCCCGCGGCATCTATCTCCTCAGCGGCCGTGACCTGCCCCCGCACCTCCGACGTCGGCCCCACCAGGCCGATGAGGCCATCCTTAACGGCCACCGCCCCGTGCTCAATAATGCCCAGCTCCTCCATCGCCACACCTCGCTTGGGGCCATCAGAGGCGAGGGTAAGGAGTTGGGCGGCGCTGTGAATGAATAGATCAACGTGCATGGGAACTCCTTCTGGTGAAACCTGCGCTGTGATGCGCATTGAGTCGGGTAAGGGCCCTCCCCATCCCCCGCCTCGCTCCTCTCGGCACCCTTTTCCTCCCCCAAAGCTTGTCCTGAGCCCTTTGTCCCCTGTGTCCTTGGGCACTTAGTCCTGTACCCTTGGTCCTCTGGCCCAAGGACAGAGGGCGGCCTGAGTACAGGGCCACAGGACCAAGGGCTTGGGCACTTAGTCCTGTA
>JAUWYT010000156.1 GCA_030615705.1 Chloroflexota bacterium | reverse complement strand
CTTGTCGCCCTTGGTCCTTTGGCCCTGTACTCAGGCCGCCCTCTGTCCTTGGGCCAGAGGACCAAGGGTACAGGACTAAGTGCCCAAGCCCTTGGTCCTGTGGCCCAAGGACACAGGGGACAAAGGGTCCAGGACAAGTGCCAAAGGACCAGGGGCCTGTCGAGGGGTCGAAGGAGCTTCGCTCTTTCAGCCGTCCGGCCGAGCTCAGGCCGAGGCCCGGAGGTTCACGTCCGGGCGATGCTTAGTGACATTGGGGTTTATCCCTGCGATTTGGCGGCAAACCGCACTCCACGAGATTTAGACGACAACCGCGTAGCTCCTATTACTGAGCCTATCTGCCCCGGAGGAATAGAAACACAAGAAGGCCCATGACAGCGATCCAACTCAAGTATCCCTTACCTTCGCTCACCCTCCCCACTATCTCCAAAGTGCCCGCTGCCCCGGTAACAATCTGTCCGAGGAGGCTATAAAGCCATTCCAAGCGAAGGGCCGTCGAAAGCTTCAACCAAAAGATCTCAATTGGATCGAATATCCTCTGACGATGACGTTGGAGCAGGTAACCCCCCAAGGGAGGTAAAAAGAAAGCCACCCATCGGGCAATGGTTGTCGAGCGGAGCAAGCCCACCAATGTAGGGAAGGGGACTACCTCGATCAAGGGTCTTAGCACGGGTGGGTGCAGCCCCAAAATGAGGATGGGCGCAGCTAGCAACGCTGCACCCACCACGGACAACCTCTCATAAGCAAGCTCTGACGGGGATGGATTGATGGAGACAACTGACCACATCCTGAGCAAGGCAGCGAAGAGGAAGGTCTCTGCCAACAAGCTCAGAGCTAGAAAAGCCAAGTGGCTGCCTGTCAGAAGGGAATGGTAAAGATGCCAGCGGCCAACAAAGCCCGAGGTTAGAGGCACTCCAACCAAGGAAGCAATAGCCAGGCCCGAGGCCGCTCTTGGCCAAGAATTACCTGGCTCAAACCTGTCCTGGCTCAAAAAGAGGAGGCCCAGGCAGAGGACAAGGTTTAGGCTCGGCCATAGAATAACGACCCTTGTGGGTGGTTTGGCAATGGCTAAGGATGCGATGGCGTAGCCTACTTGGCTCATCATGATAAAGGATAAGATCTTGCTAAGGTCGGCCTCGGCCCAAGCCAGCAAAGCGCCAATAGCAAAAGCCAAGCTGCTAGCGATGATCAGTGCCTGCCCATAGGGCAATCCTCCATCCTTCGACAAGCTCACGACGCCGTTGGGCCAGGCAGAGAGGCGGGCCAGTAGATATAGGCCAGCGCTGGCGGGAACAAGGTGGAGCAGGGATCTAGAGGCCAGCCTAGCTTCAACACCGATGGGCATCCAGAGGTGGAGGGGATAGAGGCCCGCCCGCACCAAGGCTGCCAGCAAAATGAGGCCAAAAACAGGTGTGGAGATAGAACGCTCGGCCTGGATTGCCAAATCCAGGCCATCAAGAAGGCTATCGTCACCTTGGCCCAGGAGCAAAGCTGCCGCCAGCAGGCTCAGGCAAGCTAGACAATTGAGGTTCAGGATGCGAGGGACACTCCTCATTCTTGATCCACCGTGGTCGCTGGCAGCCAGGGCCCAGAGAAAAGTCAGATCAAAGATGACCCAACTTAGGCACAAGGTGATCAAGTTGGCCGAGAAGATGAAACTGAGGCCAGCGGCCAGGAGGGCTAATAGGGCAGCATAGGATGACCCTTCTAGATCTTCGGAGCGGCCCAAACACGTGGCGATGGTAGCCAGTCCCGCAAGGGCTACCAGGGCAGCGAAGAGGAAGGCTAAACCATCAACATAGTAAGCCAAATCGCTCCCGAAGAAGGGACGCCAGCGGGAGATAGTGCCGTTGACTGGCAAGCCCCGAGCGAGAGAGAGCAAAACTAGGAAAGCACCGCCGATTATCAACAGAGCCAGGAGACTTCGATTCCGAGGCCCCGCAGCCCTGTTCAAGAGCAAAAGTGCCAAGACACCTGCTAAGAGGACGACCATGGGTGTGGCAACTAAACCAGCCATTTGTTCTCCCAAGTCCAAGGAGAGGGAACACCTTCCCTTCACACCGCATTTTGATGAAGTCGATCTGTTATTCTATCACAAAAGGACAGCAGAGGCAAAATAGACAGAGAGCATCCTTCGTGCTATAATTAACCCAGCCCCCGCAACCGGGTAAGCGTTACGTAAGAGAGTTGAGACTTCCGAAGTCTAGGACTCAACTCTGGCCAACAGAGTGCATTCAAAAGCGGTCAACTGGCCTTCATCTGCAAGGCTCTGTGGAGACTTCGGAAGTCTAGCTGAACGTTTACGCAACCAGTAATGCTTCTGAGAAGGGATCACACGATGGATCTTTTCGAATACAGCCGTCTAGACCAAATCAGCAAAGAAGCGCCTCTGGCAGCCCGCATGCGACCTCGCAGCTTGGAAGAATTTGTGGGACAGGAGGAAATCGCAGGGCCAGGAAGGCTGCTAAGGCGAGCTATCGAGGGCGACCAACTATCATCCCTCATCCTCTGGGGGCCGCCAGGAACAGGTAAGACCACTTTGGCTATGATCATCGCTAACACCACCAAATCCTACTTCGCTGCCATCAGTGCCGTCATGGCTGGTGTCGCCGATATCCGACGAATCATCGCTGAAGCCAAGAACAGGCGGGGCATGTATGGCCAGCGCACCATAGTGCTGGTGGACGAGATCCACCGTTTCAACAAAGCCCAACAGGATGCCCTTTTGCCTCACGTTGAGGATGGCACCATTGTCCTCATCGGTTCGACTACTGAGAACCCCTACTTCGAGGTCATCCCGCCCCTGGTCTCCCGCTCCCGGGTCTTCCAGCTCAGACCCCTGAGCGAGGAGGAACTGGCGATCATCCTGCGTGGGGCCCTGGCCGATGAAGAACGGGGCTATGGGAAGCTGATGGTCGAGATCGACGACGAGGCGATGGCCCACGTGGTGAGGGTGGCCGGGGGAGATGCTCGCATCGCCCTTAACGCCCTGGAGCTAGCTGTCGAGACGACAGAAGCCGACGAGGGGGTAATTCACATTGACCTAGCTATAGCTGAGGACTCCATCCAGCGTCGGGCCCTGGCTTATGATCGGGAGGCCCACTACAACACGGTGTCCGCCTTTATTAAGAGCCTGCGAGGAAGTGACCCCGACGCCGCATTGTACTGGCTGGCTAAGATGATCTACGCCGGCGAGGATCCCCGCTTCATCGCCCGACGGATGATCATCTTTGCCTCGGAGGATGTGGGCAATGCCGACCCCCAGGCCCTCGTCCTCGCCACCTCGGCCGCGGATGCCTTGGAATGGGTAGGCCTGCCCGAGGCCCAGTACAACCTGGCCCAGGCAGCCATCTACCTGGCTACAGCTCCCAAGAGTAACTCGACAGGAGCCTACTTCAAAGCCCTAGCAGATGTGGAACGGGAGGGCAAAGTTGAGGTGCCCGACCACCTCAAGGACGCCCATCGGGATGCCGGGGGGTTGGGTCATGGTGAGGGCTACAAGTATCCCCACGACTATCCAGGCCACTACGTGTCTCAACAATATCTACCCAACCAGTTGCAGCACAGACACTACTACAAGCCCAGCGATCAGGGATATGAGAAGTTGATAAAAGAGCGGTTGGCGAAGTGGAGAGGGGAGCACGGCGGATTAGAGAAAGAGACAAATTGAGTTGGCAGAGGATTAAGAACCAAGGCCCCGCTTTTCCCTCAACGCGAAGTGGGGCCTCTTTGTGGGCCTGGCAATGATCTCCTCTGCCCTGTTATCCGACGTGCGCAGAGTCCCGCCCCTACCAGCGCCCGTCCGGTCACCAGGTGGCGTCGATGTCGTCGCAGCGTTCGCCCCAATGGGCGGCCACGCGCGTGATGTCCACGATGTCAATGTCGCCATCATCGTCCAGATCGTAGCGCGGTTCCCAGTGACGGGCGTATCGTGTTGCGTCCCCAGTATTCAACGATGACATCCATCAGATCGCTTGATGCAACGTCGGTGTGGTTGTTGGGGTCAAGGCCGTGACGGAAGTTGAAGGCATCTACCTCCTCCGTCCACGGTTCCCAAGCAGGGTCCCACACCCACAGGGCATGGTTCATGCCTTGCTGCTCGAACAAGTCCATCTGATCGTCCATAAACTCGGCCGCGCCAGACTCCCAGCGCATCACGCCGAACTCATTTACCGCCACCGGCACGCCATGCGTGGCCTTGAACGTATCCACGGTCGAGAGTAGATTATCCAACCAGGCCCGGTTAAACTGGTCATCGTCCCCGTCCCAGTCTGTATCGAACACGCCCGGGTAAGTGTTGGTGAGGGGAGGTTCTTGATGGGTATAGACAAACGGCTCGTATTGATGCACCATGTAGACCGTGCGCGGGTCGTCGGTGGGCTGCAGGTAGGGCAGCCACTCGACGGCGCTGTAGCCCATCCCGCCGATGAGGATGGGCGTGTCGAGGTCCACCTCACGGATAACAGTGGTGATACGCGGGTATAACTGGTTCCAATCGTACAAAGTGCCCCCATAGTTTGCATAAAACTGTTCCGGGGCCCAGATGTCCAGCGCATCGTAGAGGGCGTGGCTGCCCACCTCGTTGGAATTGGGTTCGACCATCAGGTCGTAGCCCACGACGATGGGGTTGTTGCGGTAGCGTTCCACCGTGTAATGCCACATCGCCGCCCATGCGTCTTGCGCCGCCTGGTCGTGCCACACGGAATCGTTGAGATAACTCTCATCGTACCAGACCCCAACATCCTCAAGGCAGCAAACACTGAACTCGGCGCGGCCCGGCCCGGTGCGGAAAGACATCACAGCGAACATGTCGGCCTGGGCGATCATGTCGAGCAGGTTGTCCAGGTTGTCCTGGATGTCCTGATCCAGAGTGTAGGGAGGGGTTTCGGTGAACAAGCCGGGGTGGGAGATGTTGACGTAATTGGCGCCCAGCGCTGCCAGCCGGTCGAAGTCCTGCTGTGTGTAAGGTGGCCCGACGGGGCCGGGTCCCATGAACTCTGGCCCGTCCAGCTCGGGATAGACGCGACGCTGGTAGATATTGGCGCCGCGCAGGCGGGTCCCTTCTGTCCACAGCGCCCACTTATCAACGCCAGTTTCAGCGGTCGGCGTTGGCGTCGGCGTAGCCGTGGGTGTCGGCGTGGCCGTA
>JAUWYT010000206.1 GCA_030615705.1 Chloroflexota bacterium | reverse complement strand
TGCTGCGCCGCGCTAAGGCTGCCTCGCAGGGCACGGTGCCCCTGGATCAGGTGATCGCCGAGTACGAGCGTGAGCAAGGGCTAGCCGTGGCTGAGCTGGCTTGATGTACAGCCTCAGCGTAGGGGAGACTTGACCAGTCGGGTGAAACAAAGCCAGGGCGTTGGCCCTGGCTTTTGCTTGTGTCCCTCGGGTTCCCTACACTTTTGGAGAAACCCGGTTCTCCCGTCTGGATGGACAAAATAATGACAAACCTCCAGAGGCCCCAAAGTCATTTGCTTTGTGAGGTAGTGTATCACGCCTCCGTGGGCTTGTCGGTTGTCAGGTGGACATTTTTCCTTGTTTATTTCCCTCATTTCTGGTATACTTATGCCAGCATGAGGGCGAGGGAAGGTCGGATTTGAGAGTGGCCATTGTGCACGATTGGCTCAATCAATTGGGAGGAGCGGAGGCGGTTCTGGAGGCCCTGGTGGAGATGTATCCCCAGGCCCCAGTATACACCTCTATGTATTGGCCTCGGGCCATGCCCCAGGAATACCGCTCCTGGGACATCCGCACCTCATTCATGGACAAGCTCCCTCTCGTCAAGAGATACCACCAGCCCTTCCTCCCTCTGTATCCCCTCGCTTTCGAGAGCTTCGATTTCGCAGGCTATGACCTGGTGATCAGCAACAAGAGCGGCTTCTGCCACGGTGTCATCACCTCACCCGATACCCTGCACATCTGCTATTGCCTGACCCCAACCCGCTTCCTCTGGGATTACCCCGGCTACGCCCGGCGTGAGGGGCTGAGAAGGTTAGCTCGCCTGGCCCTGCCACCTTTCTTGAACTATCTACGGGTCTGGGATCGGGCTGCGGCCGATCGAGTAGATCACTTCATCGCCATCTCTCGGACGGTCCAGCGGCGCATCGCTAAATACTACCGCCGCGATTCTGTCGTCATCCATCCCCCAGTAGATACAAGCAAGTACACTCAGAGCGACTATCACGATGATTACTTTCTCATCATCTCCCGCCTTATTCCCTACAAACGCATTGACCTCGCTGTGCGAGCTTTCAACGAGCTGGGTTTACCGTTAGTCATCATCGGAGATGGAAGGGATCGTGATAGCCTGCGGGCTTTGGCCAAGTCCAACATCGAATTCTTGGGTCACATACCCGACGAGAAGGTTGGCGACTATTTTGCCCGCTGTCGGGCTTTCATCTTTCCCGGCCAGGAGGACTTCGGCATCGCCCCCGTGGAGGCCCAGGCGGCCGGGCGGCCAGTCATTGCCTATGCCGCCGGCGGCGCCCTGGACACAGTGAGGGAAGGAGTAACAGGGGCCTTCTTCTACAATCAGACGCCTGAGGCCCTGATCGAAGTGATCAAAGAATTCGATGAGACTAGCTACGATCCAGCCGTCATCCGCCGCCATGCCGAGCAATTTGATAAGGGGGTCTTTAAAAAGCGGTTGAGCGCGTTTATCGAAGAGAAGTATGCCGAACATCGGAAATGGATAGAGTGTGGCTAAGATTTAGCAGTAACGAGTGATGAGTAATGAGTGACGAGTATGCCTCGTTCCTCGTTACCTCGTTGACTCGTTACCTCATCTGTCTGCTGGGGTTGCCGCCGGTTCAGAACGCGGATGCGCGGGATCTGCGGATGATGGGGTATGCCAGATGGCTCCGAAAAACACGCAGCCGATCCGTAAATCCTGCCGATCCGTTGTTCTTCACTTCCTTTTTTCCCATCGTTCTCAGGAGGCCATTATGGAGCTTTGTCAGTATTGGAGGATCGTTTGCAAGCGGCTTTGGATTGTCATCACTTTGGTTGCTATTGTCCTGGTCAGTAGTTTAGTCCTTCGACCAGGGCGACCAGCTCTCTATCAAGCCTCCATGCGCTTCACCGTCGGCCTGGTGCCTGAGTCCAGGAGTGGCGATTACTATGCGTATGACCGTTACTACACCTGGATGACCTCGGAGTACTTCGTTGACGAACTCACGGAGATAGTGAGAAGCGAAGCATTCGCCAGGGCGGTTAGCGAGGAGTTGGCCAATGAGAGCCTCGACCTCCCCGCCGGAGCCCTTCGCGGTTCCCTGGGAGCCGATAGAAAACATCGCATCTTGACTTTGCACATCACCTGGGGGGACCAGGCGCAGCTCAGGCAAATAGCCAATGCCGCGGCCAAAGCACTCCGGGAGCACAGTGCCGATTTCCTGGGCCAGCTTGGGCCCACCGATGCTGACATCCGCCTCATTGATCCGCCTGTGGTGTTACCTGCTGGTCGAAGCCTGAAAGAGAAGTTGGACCTGCCCATCCGCCTGTTCTTGGCCCTCTTGGCTGGCGTGGCCCTGACCTTCCTGCTGGACTACTTGGACGACACCGTGCGCGACCGGGCCGAGGTGGAGGCCGTGGGACTGGTCGTTCTGGGCGAGATACCGCCCTTGCCTGGTCACCGGCGGTTTCCCTGGGAGAAGAAACTGCCCTAGGGCAGATCACAAGAAACTTCAAACTTTAAACTTGAGACTTCAAAGTATATGTTGTTTTGCCCAAAAGCAGTGGCTATGGTAAAATAGATCACCACTATCGAGGAGGGAAGTGTGGAACTACAGGAGTATTTTAAGATATTGTGGAAGCGGGGATGGATCATTGTTCTGGTTGCCGTCATCGCCGCCGTCAGCGCTTACGGCTTCAGCAAGATGCAGATGCCCATCTATAAGGGCATCCAGCAAATCCAATTCCAGATCGCTCGGGCTGATTGGGGGCTCCAGAATGCTGCCAAGGAGCTGCTGCCCACTTATTGCATCCGGATCGACAGCGATGAGATGGCGTGGAAGGTCATTGCCCGCCTGGAGCTTGATCTCTTGCCGTCCGCCCTGCGGGCCAAGATCAAGACCGGCGCCGATCAGGCGACCTTCTCGCTGACCGTCGAGGCCCTGGATCCCGATCTCGAAATCGCCAAAGTCATCGCCCAGGCCTTCGCTGAGGTGTTCAAAGAGGATCAGGACCTGTGGAACCAGCGCCAGGACAAGCGCGACCGCGTTTACGCCTATATTCGCAACGAGCCACAGTCGGCTCTCCACCGGCCCAGGACTAAGGTAAACACCCTCGCTGGGGGCATCTTCGGCGCAATGCTGGGGATGGTGATAGTCTTCTTCCTGGAGTGGCTGGAGTCGGACATCGTGCGGACCGCTGAGGATGTGGAACGCCACGTCGGCGTCCCTGTGCTGGGTTCCATACCCGCCATCACCTCCGAGGAGGTGGTGCCCGTCAGGGCCAGGCGAAAGCTCCGTTGGGCTTTCTTGAAGAGTTTCAAATTGAGCACAATGTTAGTCTTCGGCGCAGGTTTTCTGGCAGGCGCCGTGATCGTTGGCCTGGCTTTAACCGCATTGTGAAAGATTTCTGCTGAGTGCAGGAGGATAGATTCAATGACAACTGACCGCAAAGAGAGTTTAGTCACTATAGCCAATCCCCGCTCGCCCGCCAGCGAGGCATACCGCACGCTGCGCACCAATCTGGAATTCTCCAGCCTGGATAAGCCCGTCAGGACCATGGTGGTCACTTCCCCAGGCCCTGAGGAGGGCAAATCCACGACCCTGGCCAACCTGGCTATCACCATAGCCCAGGGGGGCAAGAGGGTGATCCTTGTTGATTGCGATTTGCGGCGTCCCTCCCAGCACACAATCTTCGGTGTTCCAAACGGGGCAGGGCTCACAACAATGGTCGTTGAAGATCGGGCCATGAAGGAGCCCCCTCTACAGGAGATTGGCATCCCCGACTTTTGGCTCCTTCCCAGCGGCCCCTTGCCGCCCAATCCTTCGGAGCTCCTGGGCTCGCGCCGCATGGAGGAAATCATCGCTACTTTGCTAGAGCGAGTCGACATGATCCTCTTCGATGTCCCCCCCATTATCGCCGTGACTGATGCGGCCGTGTTAGCTTCCAAGGTTGATGGAGTGCTACTGGTCTTCAAAGCCGGCGGCACTAAAAGGGATCACGCTCAGCGGACCAAAGCCCTGCTAGAAAAAGTCAACGCCCGCCTGGTGGGAGCTATCCTCAACAACGTTCCTTTCGACATCAGCCTGCATCGCTACTACGCCGAACAAGAATGAGTGTGACGAGTACAAGACAGGAGCGCAACATCTATGGCCAGCCATGCTGACTTAACGGTCGAAGCGTTTACGATCCTCCGCGAGCACTTCTTCGACCAGAACAGCGTGCCAAAAACATTTCCACTGCGGGAAAAGCAAAACACGCAGGATAATCCACTGGACGAGCACATCTGTGGCGTGTTGCGCAATCATTTACAGGATGGCGAATGTGTGCCCTCTCCCGGCCGGTTGATA
>JAUWYT010000093.1 GCA_030615705.1 Chloroflexota bacterium | reverse complement strand
GTTGCAGCAGGCTTCTTTGCCCTGGGCGGGCTGGTGCTGGGGGCTTTCGGCCTGTTGACAGCCTGGTGGGCGCGGGAGGCGGGGGCTCCGCTCGACGCGCTGCTCGTCGCCGACGCCGCTGTCGTGCTGACCGGTGTCTGGGCAGTGCGCACGGCGCGGCAGCTTCTGTCAGACCCTAAGGGTTTTCCTAAACCCTTAGGGTCTTCGGAGGTACACTGGACTCAGTGGATGACGGTGGGATTGTTGGGCGCCGGGGTGTTGGCCGGCGGGCTGGCCTTTGGGCCGCTGGCCCGCCACCTGGCGGCAGCCAGCCGCATGGCGCTGCCGGTCATGCCTACGTTGCCAGCCTTGTTGCGCTATGCGGCGACTACCCCGGCGCTGCTGGTGGTGATGGCTCTGGTGTTGGCGGTGTGGCGGCTCCAACGGCGCTCGAGATGGGGCACTCTCGTTCCGGCGCAGCCGGCGGAGGAAGTGTACGACCTGGAAGAGGGGTTGGCGCGGGCGGCACAGGTGTTGCATGCCGTGATCGAGGTCGGCATCGCGGAACAGCTCGTCGCCTTGTTCGTGCGACTTGTGGTGGATGGTGCGCGCGTCACCCACCGGGTCGTGGAGCATAAGGGCCTGGAGGGCCTCCTGCGCCGTTCTATGCAGGTTGTGGTAGATGGTGCACGCGTCACCCACCGGGTCGTGGAACATAAGGGCCTGGAGGGCCTCCTGCGCCGTGTCGTGCAGGTTGTGGTAGATGGGGCACGCGTCACCCACCGGGTCGTGGAACAGGATAGTCTGGAGGGCCTCCTGCGCCTTGTGGTGCGGGCTGTTCTGGTGCTAAGCCGGGGTTTGCAGCGTTGGCACACGGGACGGCTGCGGCGTAACCTGTTGTGGGTGGCGGTCAGCCTGGCGCTGGCAGTGCTGGCCCTGGTGCTGTATGATTGGTAAAGGAGGGGACATGAATATAGAGACAGTGTGGCTGGTGACCATCCTGGGCGCGCCGCTGGCGGCGGCGCTGTTGCTCTCCCTGCTGCGCGGCCGCGGCGCGCGTATGGCGGGTTGGATCGCAGGCCTGGCTGCGGCGCTCTCGCTGGCCTCCACTTTCGCCCTGCTACCCGCGCTCCAGCGCGGCGAGGTCCCCACGCTCGGCTTCGAATGGATCCCGGCGGCGCACATCCGCCTGGCGCTCCACCTGGACTGGCTGGCCCTCCCCTTCCTGGTCACCGAGGCGGCCGTGACGCTGATGGCCGTCGTCTACGCCTGGGGCTACCATCGCCCGGACGAGAGGACCCCGTTTTTCTACGCCCTGCTGATGCTCTTTGCCGTAGGGATGTCCGGCACCACCCTGGCCGACGATATGTTCCTGTTCTACATCTTCTGGGAGCTGATGCTGGTGGCCTCCTGCGCGCTGATCGCCATCTGGGGCGAGGGCGAGCGCCGGGGCGCGGTGGCACTCAAATACTTCATCTTCACCCACCTGGGGTCACTGATGGTGCTGGTGGGGCTGATCGTGCTCTACGACGCCACTGGGAGCGACAGTTTCTCGAGCCTGCGAGCGGGTGTCACGTTAGCCCCCGGCCTGGTGACGACCGTGACCATGTTCTTCATCATCGGCTTCTGCGTCAAGATGGCCATCTTCCCGCTGCATCTCTGGCTGCCCGACGCCCACGCCGTGGCCCCGATGCCGGTCACCATCATGCTCGCGGCGGCAATGCTCAGCATGGGCACCTACGGCATACTCCGCTTCCCCCTGAGCATCTTCTCGCCGGCCCAGATGGCCCCCTTTGCCGTGCCGATGATGGTGGCGGGCATTGTCTCCGAGCTCTACGGCGCGCTGATGGCTCTGGCCGAGCAGGACATCAAGCGCATCATCGCCTATTCCAGCGTCAGCCAGATGGGGTACATCCTCTTTGGGCTGGGCACGCTGACCTACGACGGGATCGCCGGGGCGACGCTGCACGTCATCTACCACGCCATCGTCAAGGCGCTGCTCTTTATGTGCACCGGGCTGGTGATACGCGCTACAGCGCGGCGGCGCATCGGGGAGCTGGGCGGCCTCGGGGGCGCGATGTCTCTGGTGGCGCTGTGCACCGCTGTAGGTGCGCTGGCCATCGCCGGTATGCCGCCCTTTTGCATCTTCACCAGCGAGTGGATGATCTTCTCCGGCGGCTTTCACACCGCCCAGGTAGGGCTCTCGATC
Organism: Chloroflexota bacterium; assembly: GCA_030615705.1. Classification (GTDB taxonomy): domain Bacteria; phylum Chloroflexota; class Anaerolineae; order VGOG01; family VGOG01; genus JAUWYT01. The sequence goes on along the minus strand of JAUWYT010000093.1, from coordinate 4,353 downwards.
CTGACGCTGTTCGGGTCGCTGCTGACAGTGGCCTACGCCCTCTGGTTCGTGGGGCGCATCTTCTTCGGCGCTCGCCCGGAGGGGCTGACGGTAAACCGACAGCCTTGGGCGATGGTGGTACCAACGGTCTTGCTGGCTGCGTTCGCTCTCATCGCGGGGCTCTTCCCGGCGCCGGTCTTCGACTGGGTGGCCCACGGGTTGACGTTGATCCTGGGAGGCAACTGGTGACGGGCGACGTGTGGGTGGTGCTGCCGCTGGCCTGCCTGGCCACTGGCGCGTTCATCGTCTACCTGGTGGCGCGGCTGTTGACCAGCCGCAACGACCTGCTGGCGCTGGTCACGGCGCTGGTCTTCGCGGTGGCGCTGGTGGCGCTGGCACCGCTCTTCCTTATCACGCGGGCAACCCTGAGCACTGCTGAAGGGCTGCCGGCCTGGGGCCACCTCGGAGAGGGTGGGGCCTTCCTGCGCGCTGACCCCGGCGGGTTGGTGGTGGCAGGCGTAGCGCTGGGTCTGGGGCTGCTGGTGGCGCTCTACTCCGGTCGTTACCTGGCGCTCGACCATCGCTACGAAACCTACTACCCGCTGCTGCTGTTGCTGGTGGCCGGCCTGGTGGGCATGGTGTTGGCGGCCGACCTGTTCAACCTCTACGTGTTTTGCGAGTTGATGAGCGCCGCCGCCTACGTACTGGTCGCCTTTCGCCGCCGCCTCGCCACGGCCATTGAGGCCGGCTTCAAATATCTGGTGATGGGCAGCGTGGGCACGGTCATCATCCTGATGGGCATCTCGTTCGTCTATCGCGAGACGGGGACGCTGGCGCTGCCGCAGGCGATGGGCGTGCCGGGGCCATGGGCCCGCGCCGGGATGGGCTGCTTCCTGGTGGGCTTCGGCATCAAAAGCGCCATCGTCCCCCTCCACACCTGGCTGCCCGACGCCCACGGGCGGGCGCCCAGCAGCATCAGTGCCATGCTCTCCGGCATCGTCATCCAGAGCGCCTTTTACGCGCTGCTCAAAATCAGCCTGGGGCTGGGCTTTCCGGCGCGCGGTCTGGGGACGCTGCTGATTGTGCTCTCGCTGCTCAATATGACGTTGGGCAACGGGCTGGCGCTGGTACAGACCCACACCAAGCGGCTGCTGGCCTATTCGACGATTGCGCAGATGGGGTATATCATGTTGAGCGTGGGCATCGGGTTGCGCTGCGATGTGCCGTGGGCCATCCAGGCCGGCTTCTTTCTGCTGCTGGCCCACGCGGCGATGAAGGGATTGGCTTTCCTGTGCACGGGGGTCTGTCACTTCTACTGCGACGCCACCCGGATCACAGAGCTGCGCGGGACGGCCGCGCGTATGCCGCTGGTGGCCGTGGCCTTCAGCGTGGCGCTGGCGGGATTGGCTGGCGTGCCGCCGCTGGCCGGCTTCGCCGCCAAGTGGTTCGTGCTGACCGGCGGCGTGCAGGCCGCCGACGCCCTCGGCTACCTGGGATTGGTCGCCTTCGTGGTCAACAGCCTGCTGGCGCTGGGTTACTACCTGCCGCTCATCGGCACGCTGTTCACACGGAAGACTTCCGAAGTCTCTGAGACTTCGGAAGTCTTACCCCAGATCCGAATCTCGCCCTGGATGGCGCTGCCGCTGGTGGTGTTGGCGGCGCTGGTGCTGATCTTGGGCCTTTACCCCCGGCCGGGGCTGGCGCTGGCGCTCCCGGCACAGGCATTTATTTTCGAGATGTTGAGGTGAGAGATGGAAACTATCATCCTCTCCCCGCCAGTGGCCTTCATCGCTTTTCTGGCCATCGGCTACGGGATATATCGGCTGGGAGGGGCCATCGCCGCTCCGGGAAAGCCCCATCCGGGCAAGCGGGCCACCTACGCCTGCGGGGAGGACATCCCGGCCCAGAGGGTGGCGCCCTCCTATGGGGCCTTCTTGTACCTGGCTTTGCTTTTCGCCATCCTGCACCTGGCCGCCCTGGTGGTGGCCACTGCACCCCGTGACGGTGCGTCAGCCTGGCTGGCTACCATCTACCTGGCCGGCATCGGGGTGAGCGTGTATGCTTTGATGGGGATGCAGAGGCCAACGGATTGAGTGGAGGTGTCCATGCTCGACGGTTTGATCCGCTGGGCGAGGCGCAAGTCTCCCTGGATACTGCATTTCAACACCGGCGGCTGCAACGGCTGCGATATCGAGCTTCTGGACGCCCTCACCCCCCGCTTCGACGTGGAGAGGCTGGGCATCCTGCAGAAGGCCACTCCCCGTCACGCCGACGTCCTGGTCTGCGCCGGCCCGGTCACCAGGCAGGCCAGGGACAGGCTCTTACGCATCTACGAGCAGATGCCGGAGCCCAAATGGGTCGTGGCCATCGGAAGCTGTGCCTGTTCCGGCGGGGTCTTCCGCGGCTGCTACAACGTCCTGGGCGGGATTGACCAGGTCATCCCCGTGGATATGTACGTGCCAGGATGCCCCACCAAGCCCGAGGCCATCATTGACGGGCTGGTGAAATTACTGGAGGGTATCTGAATGCCGGCGAGAACTCTGCTCAAGAAGCTGAAAGAAGCCCTGGGGGAGCACATCGGCCAGGCCTGGGTGCCCCGCCCCCACCGCGCCTTCTTCACCGTGAAGCGGGAGGAGCTGCACGACGTGGTGGAGGCGCTGGTGAAACGCTTCGACATCCGGCACCTCTCCACCATCACCGGGGTGGACACCGGCGAGGAAATCGAGCTTCTCTACCACTTCTGGGATCGTGACGTCTGCTTCACGGTGAAGATCACGCTCCCCCACCACCAGCCGCGCATCAAGACGCTGACGGACATCGTGCCTGGCGCCCTTTTCTACGAGCGGGAGGTGCACGACCTCCTGGGGGTGGAATTCGAGGAGCATCCCGACCTCAGCCCCCTGGTGCTTCCGGAGGGTTGGGAGGATGGGCACCCGCTGCTGAAGGATTGGTCGCCGCCTGAGGAGAACTAACGTGGCTCAACGCCTTCTCATTCCCATCGGGCCGCAGCACCCGGCCCTCAAGGAACCCCTGGGCTTTCGCTTCCGGGTGGAGGGGGAGCGGGTGCTCGAAACCCACATCAGGATGGGCTACGTGCATCGGGGCATCGAGCGGGCCTGCCAGGAGCGCACCTACATCCAGGACCTCTACCTCGTCGAGCGGATCTGCGGCATCTGCTCCCACATCCACACCACCGCCTTCTGTCAGGGAGTGGAGGAGCTTCTGGGGGTCGAGGTCCCACGGCGGGCACTCTACATCCGCACCATCGTCTGCGAGCTGGAGCGCATCCACAGTCATATGCTCTGGCTGGGGGTGTTGGGCCGCGACGCTGGCTTCGAGACGCTCTTCATGTACACCTGGCGGGACCGGGAGACGGTGCTGGACATCCTGGAGGAGATCTCCGGCAACCGCATAAACCACGCCGTCAACACCATCGGCGGAGTGCGCATTGATTTCACCCAAGCTCACATCGAAAGTATACTTAAGCGGCTCGACTATCTGGAAGAGCAGGCGCACTACTACCTGGGGTTGGTGACCACCGAGTCCACCTTCGTGGCCCGCACTCATGGGGTGGGGTATCTCTCCAGGGAGGACGGCCGGGCCCTGTGTGTGGTGGGCCCCACTACCCGCGCCTCTGGAGTTGACCGCGATGTGCGGCGGGACGATCCCTACGCCGCCTATGAGGAATTGCCCTTCGAGGTGGTAACCGCCAGCGAGGGCGACGCCCTGGCCCGGACGGTGGTGCGGGTGAAGGAGGTCATCGAGAGCGTGCGCATGGTGCGCTATGCGCTTCAAAATTCGCCGCAGGGCGAGGTGCGGGTCAAAGTGCGCCGCCGTGTTCCCCCTGGCGAGGTGATCAGCCGGGTGGAGGCGCCACGGGGGGAGCTCATCTATTACATCAAGAGCGACGGCACAGAGAGGCCGGCGAGGGTCAAGATGAGGACGCCGACCCTGGCCAACCTGGTGGCCATACCGCACATGCTCAAAGAGGCCCACATCGCTGACGGCCCCATCGTCCTGGCGGCCATTGACCTTTGCATCGCCTGTGCCGACCGCTAGTGGCCGTTAGTCCCGCCCCCTCCCAGCCTCCCCCTCACAGGGGGAGGAGGATCGTCGCCACCGGCCGAATGTTAAAACCGCACCCACGGTTGCAGGGACACTGAACGCTTACTAAGCAGGCACCGAGCCGCTTACTGCAAACAAAGGAGAAAATCCTATGCCTTTGACTACCCAGCAGAGCGAAGCCCCGGCCGAGATATCCCTTGGCCGAAGGTTCTTGAACCTTCAGACCCTTCTCTCCTTCGTCGTCGCCTTCGCTGTCCTCTACTTCCTGCTGACCAAGGTGGATATTGACCTGCAGCAGACGGCGCGGGT
>JAUWYT010000140.1 GCA_030615705.1 Chloroflexota bacterium | reverse complement strand
TATGTGCGCATAGTGCCTGTTCTCCGTCTCATACTCCACATGGGAGATGGCTATCGTCAATCCCCTCTCCTTCTCCTCAGGAGCGTTGTCAATCTCGTAAAAGGTGTACCACTTGCCAAGACCCTTGTAACTTAACACCTTGGTCATCGCCGAGGTCAAGGTCGTCTTGCCATGATCCACATGCCCTATGGTGCCCACATTCACATGCGGCTTCGTCCTCTCAAAATGCTCCTTAGCCATTTTCTCAGACCTCCTGTTGATATTCTGAAGCCCACGAGCGGACTTGAACCGCTGACCGCCTCCTTACCAAGAAGGTGCTCTACCGCCTGAGCTACGTGGGCGATTGGCTGATGGCTTATGGCTGATAGCTAATAGCAATTCTCAAAGCAAAGTGGCTATCTGCGATCAGCTATCTGCTACTAGCCAAGAGTGGGCAGGGAAGGATTCGAACCTCCGAAGGCTGAGCCAGCGATTTTACAGACCGCTCCCTTTGGCCACTTGGGTACCTGCCCGTAATTGGTCTATTGGTCTCATGGTCTACTGGCCAATCCTGGCTCCTGACCACCAGACTATCCGACTAACTGACCACCAGGAGCCGACGGTGGGACTTGAACCCGCAACCTACTCTTTACAAGAGAGTTGCTCTACCGTTGAGCTACGTCGGCTTAACTAAGTTCCCCATTGCCTCCCCTGGGGCATCTTCACATAACCCTGTTCTCCGCTCTATCTTCCCCCCCAGAGCAAGTCACCACCTGAGCTATGTGAATTATAGCCAATTTCCCCAAGTATGTCAAATCACCATTCCCTCTGTCTCCAAGCCTCGTAGAGGGCGATGGAGCCGGCCACAGCCGCGTTCAGCGAGCTGATCTTTCCTCGCATGGGTAACCTGATCAGTATATCACAGGTCTCCCTAACCAGCCGGCCCATGCCCCTGCCCTCGCTCCCCACCACCAAGATCAAAGGCATTTTCAGGTCGCTTTGGTAATAGGGGCTGGCCTGGGGCACATCCTCCAAGCCCACGATCCAAAGCCCCTTGGCTTTGAGCTCCTCCATAGTCCGCACCAGGTTGGTCACTCGGGCTACCAGGAGGTGCTCTGTGGCCCCGGCTGACGAATTGACCACGGTAGGGGTGATCCTCACTGCGCGACGCTTTGGGATAACGACGCCGTGAACGCCTACTACCTCCGCGGTGCGCAGGAGGACACCGAAGTTTTGGGGGTCCTGGAGGCAATCCAGCATTAACAGCAGAGGCATTTCTTGGCGTTGATCGGCCCCGGCCAACATCTCCTCTAATTCGACGTAGGGATACGGAGATGCCTCGGCGGCCACGCCCTGATGTTTGAAGTCGCCGATCCTGTCCAATTGTCGCCGTTCCACTCGCTGGATCGGCACCTCGCTTCTGTTAGCTGACGTCGCAATGTCGGCAACGATGCCTGTTTCCTTCACCCCTTGGGCCAGGATAAGCTTGTAGATCTTCCGCCGCCCCGCCCTCAGGGCCTCCCGCACACCGTTGCGGCCATAGAGAATCTCTCTCATGCTGATCCTATCACCAAAGCCCCAGCACCTTCGCAAGGCATCGTGATTTCCTCAGACACTCTTCGTCAATCGCCACCTTGTCCCCTCAGGGCGGTCCTCCAGGGCTATCCCCAGCTCAGCCATTCGAGCACGGATCTCGTCTGCCCAACGCCATTCCTGGGCTTCTCGCAACCTCTGACGGGTCTCGATCAAGAACTCGATAAGGGGCTCTTCTAAGCCCGCCGCCTCTTTAGCGATCTCACCGGGAATGACGCCCAGGATATCACCGCCCAACTCGCCGTAGAGGTCGTTGATGGCTACTAAGGTCTCGCGGCTGATTTCCTGCCCGGAGTCCAGCAGGGTGTTGACTTCTTTGTTGAGATCGAAGAGGACGCCAATGGCTGCCGCTGTGTTAAAGTCATCGTCCATCCCTTCGAGGAAACGCCTCTTGTGCTCTGCGAGCGTGGCAGCGAAAGCCTCGTCTAAATCCCCACTTTCGGCCCTTCGGCTACGCCCTTCGACAAGCCCTCGTGGTGAGCCTGTCGAACCATCAGGACACTGCTCAGGACAGGCCCCTGAGAGCCGCTCCCGCACCGCCTGCACAGCCCCGTAGAGGCGCTCCAACCCCTTGCTCGCGGCTTGCAGAGCTGTGTCACCGAAGTCCAGCGGACTGCGGTAGTGGCCACCGAGGACGAAGAAGCGGATGACCAGAGGCGAATAGCGCTCAAAGGCTTCCCTTAGGGTGACGAAGTTGCCCAGGGACTTATGCATCTCCTCGCTCCTCACCATTAACATTCCGTTGTGCAGCCAATAGCGGCAGAAGGGCACGCCAGCAGCCGCCTCCGATTGAGCTATCTCGCAATCGTGGTGAGGGAACTTGTTCTCCATGCCACCGCCGTGGATGTCGAAAGGCTGGCCCAGGTATTTGGTGGACATGACCGAGCACTCCACGTGCCAGCCCGGGAAACCCCAGCCCCAGGGGCTTGGCCAGCGCATGATGTGCTCCGGTTCAGCTCTCTTCCAGAGGGCGAAGTCGGCCGGGTGACGCTTCTCAGGGTTGACCTCCACCCGCGCTCCCTCGATCAGCTCCTCCACCCGCCGGCCGGAGAGCTTGCCGTACTCAGGCCATTTGGCCACGTCAAAGTAGACTGAACCGTTGACCTCATAAGCATAGCCCTTCTCGATAAGGACTTTGATCAGCTCGATCTGCTCTGGAATGTGCCCGCTTGCTCGTGGCGAGATATCAGGACGCAAGACGTTGAGGGCGTCCATGTCCTCAAAATACCGCCGGGTGTATGTTTCCACCAGTTCCATGGGCTCCACCCGCTCTCGGGCCGCTCCCTTCAAAATGCGATCCTCACCCGAGTCGAGTAGATGTCCCACGTCGGTTATGTTCTGGACATAGCGCACCCTATAACCGAGATAGCGCAAGTAGCGCACGATAGTGTCGAAGTTGACGTACGTCTTGGCATGGCCGAGGTGAGCATCTTCGTAGACCGTCGGCCCGCAGACGTACATACCGACCCATCCCTCCTGCAAGGGTACGAACTCCTCCTTTTGACGGGTTAGGGAGTTGTACGCTTTCAAAGTCATCTCTTACCCTCCTTCAACGGTATGGGCACTGCATACTAGCCTCAGTCGCTTTCAATTATCTTCAGGGTGCCGCCTTCCTGCGACACCCCAAAAACAGGTGCAGCGCGTTACCGTCCGGGAGAGGCCTATAGTATTACCCCACAACATTTTCGTTGTCCGCGAGAGTTATTTGAGCGCGACCAACACGTGCAGTGTCATTCTGAGTGAAGCGAAGAATCTCGGTGTGCAAAGCGAGACTCTTCACTCCGCTCAGAGTGACAGATACCGCTTTTGGTTGTGGCTGGAGGCCGCGCCATGCGATTATTGGTTTACTCTTCTAATCGTGCGAAGATCATGCGCCCTGCGGTGGTTTGCAGGACCTTGGTTACTACAACCTTGATGGTTCTGTTGATATAGCGGCGTCCATTCTCTATCACCACCATGGTCCCATCGTCTAAATAGCCCACACCCTGGCCTAGTTCCTTGCCCGGCTGAATGATGCGTACTTTCATTGATTCGCCAGGCAGGAAGATGGACTTAACCGCGTTGGCTAGTTCGTTGACGTTGAGCACAGTCACGCCCTGCAACTCGGCTACCCGGTTGAGGTTGTAGTCATTTGTAACGATGGGACAGCGCAGCTTCTTGGCCAGCATCACCAGCTTATCGTCAACTGCCTGCGCCTCCTCCACATCTATGTCATGGATGCGGATGGGAACTACCGACTCCTTCCGCAGCTTGTTGAGCATATCCAAGCCTCTTCGACCGCGATTGCGACGCAGCATATCCGAGGAGTCGGCGATGTGCTGGAGTTCATTGAGAACGAAGCGCGGTATCAGCATGGTGCCGCTGATGAAGCCCGTGCGGCTGATGTCCGCGATGCGCCCGTCAATGATCACGCTGGTGTCTAGGAGGACACAGTTGTTCTGGGGAAGGGCTGTTTCCCTAAAAGGCAGACGTCCGCTGATGAGATTCACTATGTCCCGTTGCCGGATGGTCATCACAGCTATGCCTAGGTAGCCGAAGACTAGGGTACCGATGAAGGGCAATAGCGTGCCCAAGGGCCCAGGCAGGAGTGACAAAGGCCGAGCAAGGAGTGCAGCAACGATCAGGCCAATGATTAAGCCGATGATAGCAGCTACTAACTGCTGAGCTGGAAGCTGACGAATCTTGCCCCGCACCCATAAGAAGGGCCTAGTGGTCAACCAAGGCGTGATAAACAGCCCCAAGGCCGCACTGGCTAAGGGGAGAACGAGCTTTATAACGTGACCGACATAAGGCTCGGGGACCCTCTCGGTCAAAAAGTCGCTCGCTTGCCAACCGGCAAGGGCGAAGACCACCATTCCGATCAAACGCAACACAAACTCAACTTTCATTCCTTTCACCTCCACTTTGCTTTTTGAGACGAGTTAACGCTAACCAGAGACAAAAATGAGTGTACCGCAGAGTACACTCGAACAAACAACCTTGCTGCAAGTTGGCGCTATGACCTGGCGATGCCAACGCAGCAGCTTCTTGTTCTCTTGGTGACGTTTTGTCGGTACGAATAAAGAGATAAATCCTATGAAATTATGGTTTTGCAATTGATCACAGATGAAAGGGAAAGGCAAGGATCACTGTTCTATCAGAGCCACTTGGAGAGCTTCCTTCAATGAGCGCACGCCAATGACCTCTATCCCGTCGGAGGCGATCTCCTGGCGGCGGAAGGACTTTGGGACCAGGCAGCGCTTGAAGCCCAGCTTGGCTGCCTCGTTCAAGCGCTTGGAGAGTTGTCCCACCGCCCTGAGCTCCCCCGAGAGGCCGATCTCGCCCACAATGGCCAGGTCCGCCGCCACAGGGGTGCTCTTGAAGCTGGAAGCGATAGCAGTGGCCACAGCCAGGTCCGCTGCTGGCTCATTTATCTTCAGACCGCCCACCACATTGACGAAGACGTCTTGATTGGAGAGCCGCACCCCCACCCGCTTGTTGAGCACGGCCACCAGGAGGAGCAAGCGGTTGAAGTCTACTCCGTTGGCCGTCCGCCGTGGCAAGCCAAAGCTGGTGGTGCTGGCCAAGGCTTGGATCTCCACCAGGAGAGGGCGTGTGCCCTCCAAAGTGACGGCTATGGTGGAGCCAGCCGCGTTGGGCAGCCGCTCAGCCAAGAAGGCTTCAGAGGGATTGGCTACCTCGATCAGCCCCTGGCTTCCCATCTCAAAGACACCCACGTCAGAGGTTGCCCCGAAACGATTCTTGACGCTGCGAAGCAGGCGATAGGCGTGGAAACGATCTCCTTCTAGGTAAAGCACCGTGTCTACTATGTGTTCTAAGACCTTAGGCCCGGCAATAGCGCCCGCCTTGGTTACGTGCCCCACGAGGAAGATAGGGATGCCCTCTCCCTTGGCTACCTGC
>JAUWYT010000050.1 GCA_030615705.1 Chloroflexota bacterium | reverse complement strand
TTCATCCGCTGCCGGGCCCAGGATGGCAGCCAGGGCCGCCCTCTCATCGAGCGCCCCTGGGTGTTCTGGTTCCTGCTGGATAAAGAGAAGGAGCCCGAGGCCTACCAGGCTGGCGGTCGCCCCGTCTCCATCCCGTCAGGCTACTACGAGGACTTCACAGCCATCGCCGGGCGACATGGCTGGCACCGCATCTCCGCCTTCGAGGAAGAGGACTACGACTGGCGATGGGACAGCCTGGGCCGGGAATTCTGGCACTACCAGAACACCGATGGTTTGACCTGGTACCAGGCCATGCTGCAGATTTATCCTGAGGAGACCCTGCAGGAGTTCTTCAACTGGCAACTCTGTCTGGAACGGGGACAGACAGAGGACGTGCTGCGAGCCAAGGGTGTACCCACCCCCACGCCGACCCCTTCGACTATGCTCAGGGCAAGCGCCACGCCTGCCAACACCCCCAATCACACCCCGACACCCACAGACACAGCAACACCGACAGTCCCGCCGGAAGCCAACATTACTCGCATCTCAGGACGTCCTCAGTCGTTGCCACTGGGTTGTGAAACACGTTCGGCAGTGGACTGGGCCGCCTACTTTGGGGTAGACATTGACGAGCTGGAGTTTTCCCAACGCTTTCCGCTGTCCGATAATCCAGATAAAGGCTTCGTCGGCGATGCGCATGGCTCGTGGGGGCAAATCCCGCCCCATCCCTACGGCGTGCACGCTGAGCCAGTGGCCGTGCTGTTGCGGACTTACGGACTGGACGCCCAGGCTGTGCGCAACTTCCCCCTGGACGCCCTGCGCTCGGAAATTGCGGCGGGTCGGCCGGTCATCGTTTGGGTCACTGGGCAGGTTGCCCTGGGGACACCGGTACCTTACACCGCTTCCGATGGAAGTCGCACCATCGTTGCCCGTTACGAACACACGGTCACGGTCATCGGCTACAACAGTCGTGAAGTGAGAATCCTGGACGGCGCGCAGGTGTACACTCGCCAGTGGAGCGATTTTGAGCGCTCGTGGGCTGTTTTGGGGAACATGGCCGTCATCATGCGCCCCTCAAAAGAGAGAGCGCCCTCACACTATGTCCACCCATCGAAGCTCCCTCTCCTCGAATAGGGCGATGGCCCGGAACCACGCCTGGCGTGCCAGCACTAGAGCACGGGCGATTCCCCCGTCCCCGTCGAGAAGATGACGTCGTAGGCATCTTCAAGCTCGTAGTTTATGATGTCAGCGTGGATTGTTTCGACGCAAACTCCGACTTCCTCAGCGTACCTCCTCGTTTTCACCAGGCCAGGCAGAGACAAATCGAGGCCGACAACCTCAAAGCCGTGTTTGGCGAAGTAGACAGCATTTCTTCCTTCACCACAGCCCAGGTCCAGTAGCTTGGGGTGAAAATCCGCGCCGGGTCCAATAATCTCCATGGCCCTGTCACACATTGCCGAGGGCTTTTTCCCCCAATAGAATTCCTGACCTGCATACACTTGGACATCAGGGCTTTCCTTCTTCATTGACAGAATCCCCCTCGAATCGCAATAGCAGATAAGAGGGCCGCCGGTTAAGCGAGGTGCCGCCCGGAGCGACCTCAGGGAGCGGAGGCCAGGATTTGGCGGCGCCAACCGCGAAGATGAGCGCCTATCCTGAGCGCAGCCGAAGGCAAGTTCCGTCCTTCGCCATTTCAGCCGCCAAATCCAACCCACCCAGCGGCCTGCACATGTGATAGTTCCTGTAATGTAGCGGATGTTTACCCCATCCTCGTGCAAGTGCCTGGCGAAACAATGACGGAACGATTAGTAACGATGCAAGACGAGTCCACACACTCCGGATAGCCTGCCCCCGATTCCCATCCTAGAATAAGGCGGCAGGCACGTCAACCGCCGACAGCATTCTTGCGGAGAGGCACAAAGTGGAGTATAATAACAGGGCCTGGGGGTTTGGCCACCTTTCTGATGCGAAGGGAGGGATTTGTGCGGGCACTGATCACGGGCATCTCCGGCTTCGTCGGCAGCCACTTGGCCGAATATCTTCTTGAGCACACCGACTGGCAGGTGGCTGGTACTGTCTACGGCCCTGAGGACAATATCGAGCATTTGCGAGACAGGTTGGAACTCTACCCAGCGGAGCTTTCAGAGCTCGAAACAGTGACCTCGGTCATAGAGCAAGCGAAGCCGGACTATATCTTTCACCTGGCGGCCCAACCCCTTGTCTCCCTCTCCCGACGCGACCCCTGGGCGACCCTGGCCAATAACATCCGTCTCCAGCTCAATATCCTGGAGGCTGTCGCCAGGCTGGGCTCGACGACCAGGATACTGGTGGTCGGTTCCAGCGAGGAGTATGGGCTGGTACAACCTGACGAGTTGCCGATCAAAGAGACGAATCCCTTACGCCCCACCAGTCCCTACGCGGTGAGCAAAGTGGCCCAGGATATGCTGGGACTGCAATATCACTTGAGCCACAAGTTGTTCACCGTGCGAGTGCGGCCCTTCAATCACATCGGCCCCCGCCAGCGCCTCGGCTTCGTAGCCCCCGACTTCGCCAGGCAGATAGCCGAAGCTGAAGCGGGTTTACAAGGACCCGTCATACAGGTAGGCAACCTGGAACCCCAGCGCGATTTCAGCGATGTTCGGGACGTGGTGCGGGGATACCACTTGCTCATCACCCAGGGAGAACCAGGCGAGGTCTACAATCTGGGCTCAGAGCAAGCTCGGTTAGTAAGGGAACTGTTGGAGAAATTGATGGCTATGAGCAAAGTCCCCATCACCATCGAACAGGATCCAGAGCGCCTCCGGCCCACCGACGTCCCCGTGATAGTCAGCGACTGCACCAAGATACGGGGGCAGACCGGCTGGCGACCGAGGATTTCCTTTGAGCAGAGCCTGCAGGACGTGTTGGATTATTGGCGGGAGCAAGTGGGCAAGTAGGCAAGTACGCAAGTAGGCAGGTTTGCAGGTATGCAAACGAGAGAGCGGCATACTTGCAAACTTGCAGACTGCAACCTGCTCACTTGAAGAGGAAGATGCAATGGACTATGAGGAGTGGCTGGCGTCGGTGCCAGCGAGTCTGAAGCAAGACCCGTTATGGAACTTCGCAGTATATCCCAAGTCCATTTTGCTTTACGATCTGGCTTGGGAGGTTTGTGAACGACTAAAGAAAGACCTCAGAGGTGAAGCCCTTGCTCAGCAATTGATTCGCAGCGCTGGTTCGATTTGTGCCAACATTGAGGAAGGATTTGGACGCGGTTATGGTAAGGAATATGCTTACTTCCTTCGGATATCTCTCGGCTCAGCTCGCGAGACGCGGGGATGGTACTATCGAGGTAGAAAGCTACTACCAAGAGATCTCCTACAACACCGGATTAGTCTTTTGGATGAGATTGTGGCCATGCTCATTCCCAACATTCAACGTCAAAAGAAGTGGAGTAAGTAAGCAAGTGGCAAGTGTACAACTGAGCAAAAGAATAACTTGCACACTTGCAGACTAGCAACCTGCAAACTTTAAAGGAGAAATAAATGGTAAAGAGAGCACTGATCACAGGCGTCACCGGCCAAGACGGCTCCTATCTGGCCGAATTTCTGTTGGAAAAGGGTTACGAGGTTATCGGCATGGTGCGCCGCACCAGCACCGTAAACTTCGAGCGCATCAAGCACATCCAAGACAAGATAACTCTGGCCTCCGGCGATCTGGTGGATCAGGTCTCCATCATTGACGTCCTGCGAGAGCACCGCCCCGATGAAGTCTACAATCTGGCGGCTCAATCTTTTGTCCCCACCTCCTGGAGCCAGCCAGTATTGACTGGCGAAGTGACGGCCCTGGGGGTCACTCGCGTACTGGACGCAATTCGCATCGTGGATCCGACGATCAAGTTCTATCAGGCGTCCTCGAGCGAGATGTTTGGCAAGGTGCGAGAGGCGCCCCAGAACGAGAACACTCCCTTCTATCCCCGCAGCCCCTACGGGGTAGCCAAGGTCTACGGCCACTGGATCACCGTCAATTATCGGGAGAGCTACGGCCTCTTCGCCTGCTCGGGTATACTTTTCAACCACGAGAGTCCAAGGCGAGGTCTGGAGTTCTCCACCCATAAGGTGACCTACCGTGCGGCACGCATCAAACTGGGCCTGGCCAATGAACTCAGGATGGGCAATCTGGACGCCAAGCGAGACTGGGGCTATGCTGGAGACTATGTCAAGGCCATGTGGCTCATGCTCCAGCAGGACGAGCCAGAGGACTACGTGGTAGCTACGGGGAAGACCCACTCGGTGCGGGAGCTTTGTGAACTGGCCTTTAGCTGCCTCGGCCTGGATTGGCGGGATCACGTGGTGGTGGATCCCAAGTTCCTCCGCCCGGCCGATGTGGACTGTTTAGTGGGTGATGCCACCAAGGCTCGCACCAAGCTGGGCTGGGAGCCCACAGTCACCTTTGAGGAGCTGATCCAGATGATGGTAGATGCCGATCTGGAAACGCTGAAGAGGGAAAACCACCTAGGATAGGATTATGAAATGAGGATCAAGTTCGGCACCGACGGATGGCGAGGTAAGATCGCCGAGGATTACACTTTCAACAACGTCCGGCGCTGCGCCCAGGGCTTCGCCCGTTATCTGATAGATAAAGGTGGGGCTGAAAAAGGAGTGGTGGTGGGCTACGACCGCCGCTTCGCCTCGGAGCACTTCGCCGCAGCAGCAGCCGAGGTCTTGGCAGCCAACGGCATACCAGTGCACTTGTGTAAGGAGGCCACGCCCACCCCGGTCATCAGCTACAGCGTGGTGGCTCTGGAAGCTGGGGGAGCGGTTAACATCACCGCCAGCCACAACCCGCCCACCGATAACGGCTTCAAGGTGCGGGACGAGCACGGGGCGGCCGTGGATCCCCTGGGTTTGCAGGAGATCGAGGCCCTCATCCCTCCCATCGAGGAGGTAAAGCGCTTGCCTTTGGACGAGGCCGAGGCTCAGGGCCTAGTGCAACGCTTGGACCCGACGCCGGCCTATCTCGCCCATCTGCGAGACCTGATTGACGTCGAGCCCATCAAGGCCGCCGGCCTGACCATCGTCGTGGATCCCATGTGGGGCAACAGCATCGGCTGGTTCCCGCACATCCTGGCAGGTGGTAGCACGGAGATCATCGAAATTCACAACGTGCGCAATCCCCTCTTCCCTGAGATGATTCGGCCCGAGCCCATCCGCCCGAACATAGATGCCTGCCTGAGCAAAGTGCAAGAGGTAGGAGCCGACGTGGGCATCATCACCGACGGCGACGCCGACCGCATCGGGGTGGCCGATGAGCATGGCCGCTTCGTCAACCAGTTGCAGGTCTACGGCCTGCTGGCTCTGTATCTCCTCGAGGTGCGGGGTGAGCGAGGGGCTATCGTCAAGACCCTCTCCACCACCTCGGTTCTGGAGAAACTGGGCCAGATTTACGGCGTGCCGGTGCACCTGACCGGAGTGGGCTTTAAGTACGTGGCTCCCAAGATGCTGGAGGTGGATGCGATGGTCGGCGGGGAGGAGAGCGGAGGCTACGCCTTTCGAGGCAACGTCCCCGAGCGGGACGGCATCTTGGCCGCCCTCTTCTTCCTCGACTTTATGGTGCAAACGGGCAAGAGCCCCTCTCAGCTTTTGGAGTACCTGTACGAGGTCGTCGGGGCTCGATATTTTTACGACCGGGTTGACCGCTACTTCCCCCCTGAAGAGGGGGAAGCTGTGCGGCGGCGCGTCGAGGAGGCCAGGCCCGAGTTTTTGGCTGGCCTCAAAGTGACGGGCCCCGACACCACCGACGGCTACAAGTACAGCCTGGAGGACAGTGGTTGGCTTTTGATTCGCTTTTCCGGCACCGAGCCTGGCCTGATCCGCGTCTACTGCGAAACAACGCACGAGGACAAAGTGAGGAGGCTTTTGGAGGAGGGGATGAGGCTGGCGGGGCTGGCAACGGATTCGTAGAGGAAGCACTTGCTGATGGCCAAGCGGTTCGAAAAGGGGTAGGAAAGACGAAGATGCTGAAAGAATAAGAAATCTTGAAATCATCGGTGAAGCGTCGAGGAATATTCCAAAGGATGTGAGAGGAACGTACCCTGAAATTCCATGGAAAAGGATGATTGGATTAGGGAACATCGCAATTCATGAATGCTTTGGGGTTGATTTGGATATCATTTGGGAGATCATAACCAGGAATCTACCTGAAACAAAACCCGTGATCGCAGAAATGCTGGAAGGATTTGGTGAGAGGGAAGAATGATAGCATCTGGCGCCCTGAGGCTATCCGCGAGCCGGGAGACGTAAGCATGCCTCTAACCGATACCCACACCCACCTCGATTTCCCTCACTTCGACAACGACCGGGAGCGGGTCATTGAGCGAGCGGCGACCGCGGGGGTGAGGGCTATCGTGAACGTTGGAGCCGACCTGGCTTCAAGCCAGGCTGCGGTGGCCCTGGCCGAGGTATACCCCCGGGTCTACGCGGCGGTGGGACTGCACCCTCACGACGCCAAGACTTTGACGGGGGAGATGCTGGAAGAACTGAGAGCTTTGGCCAGCCATCCCAGGGTAGTCGCCGTCGGCGAAATCGGGCTCGATTTCTATCGTGACCTATCGCCCCGAGATGAGCAGCGCCAAGCCTTCAAACAGCAGTTGGCTCTGGCGAGCGAAGTAGGGAAGCCAGTTATCATCCATGACCGTCAAGCTCACAAAGAAGTTATGGCCATTCTGCGCCACCGGGCCTGTCCTGAGCATAGCCGAAGGGTCGAGGGCGGCCATCAGCCATCGGCGATGAGCCACAAGCCAAAGGGTGTTCTACACTGCTTCTCGGGCGATTTGGCCATGGCCCGAGAAGCCATTGAACAAGGCTTCTACATCTCAATCGCCGGCCCTGTGACTTTCGAAAATGCCCGGCGCTTGCGCGAGTTGGTCCGTCAACTACCCTTGGAAAAGCTCCTGGTAGAGACCGATTGTCCCTACTTAACACCCCATCCCCATCGAGGGAGGCGTAACGAGCCTGCCTACGTGAAGTTGGTGGCTCAGGAAGTCGCCCGCATAAAAGGGTTATCGCTAGAAGAAGTGGCACGTATCACCTCGGACAATGCCCAAGCGCTCTTTGCCCTTGGTCCTGAGGCCCAAGGACTCAGGGCATTGAAGTTTTGAACGAAAGGAAAAAACCTTGAAGGTCATCCCCATCTTCGAGCTCATCCGCGAGGACCTGGAGTGTGTAGAGCGCAAGATGCGCGAAGTTTCTCGCATTGAATACGAACAATTGAGGGCCACGTTGGATTATCTTCTGGGTAGCGGAGGTAAGCGTTTGCGCCCTGCTCTGGTTCTACTGTCGAGCAAATTCTATCCCGCCGATGCTGAAAAGGTCACCTCCCTGGCCGCAGCGGTGGAGACGCTGCATACAGCAACCCTCATCCACGATGATCTATTAGACAACGCTTTCCTGCGCCGTGGCAACCCTACCCTGAACGCCACGTGGAACAGCGTAGCGACCGTTCTGACTGGCGATTACCTTTTCGCCCGGGCGGCAGCTTTTGCTGCCGAGACCAAGAGCGTGCGTGTGGTCTCCATCTTCGCCCAAACCCTGATGAGCATCTGTGGTGGCGAGTTGAAGCAGATCTTTGGCAGTGACCAGGGGCAAACGACCAGGGAATACTACTATCAACGTATTTACAGCAAGACCGCCTCTCTCTTTGCCGCATCAGCGGAAACGGGAGCCCTCCTGAGCGAGGCACCAGAGCCGGAAGTGCAAGCTTTGCGCGATTATGGCTATAATTTGGGGATGGCCTTTCAAATCGTGGATGACATCCTCGATCTCGCAGGTGACGAGGATGAGCTTGGAAAGCCCGTCGGCAGCGACCTGCGCCAGGGGGTCATTACCCTGCCCACCATCTATTTCTTGCAAGCCCATCCAGAGGACGAGGCAGTAACCAGAGTGCTAAGCGGCCGATATGGAGGGGACGATGAGGTGCGCACTGCAGTGGAGATGATCAAAGAGTCGGGGGCCATCGAATCATCCACAGCCGAAGCCAAGAGGTTTGCTGCCAGGAGCCGCGATGCGCTCTCAACTCTGCCCCACAACGAATATCGCCAGGCCATGCTCGATTTAACCGACTTTGTGGTAGAGCGGCGAAAGTGAGAATCGCCCCAAAAGTGCCCACTTCGTGATACATGTCCATGACGCGGCGGCCTGGGAGCCGCCGTCTTAACAATGGGCACTCTTCGAGCTGGAGCGGGATAGTTGGATCTGTCTATTGTGATCGTAAACTGGAACGTACGAGAACTCCTGAAGTGGTGCTTGCACTCCATTATGTCCAGCTTCCAACTTCCAGCTTCCAACTTCCAACTTCCAACTTCCAAGTTCCAGATCGAGGTCATCGTGGTGGATAACGCTTCCTCTGATGGTAGTGCAGCGATGATAGAAGAGGAGTTTCCCCAGGTACGAGTCATCGCCAACAGCG
>JAUWYT010000114.1 GCA_030615705.1 Chloroflexota bacterium | reverse complement strand
CAGGAAAGTTGGCCCAGTGGTGCGATGTGAAACGGCTGGTGCTGGTCCATTTGGGGGCTTCCCTGGCCGAGGAGCCCATGCGGGCCCTGGACGAGGTAAGGGAGCACTACAAAGGGGCGGTAGAGATCGCTCAGGATCTCGATGTCTACGAGTTAAGTTAGCTGGTAGACCTGAGTTCCGATGGCGACGGCCCCACTCAAGTGTACGTCCCGAATTTCGGCTCGGGGGAAGACGACGGCGTTGGTGAGGATCGAGCCCACAACTCCGGCTCCCTCTCCCACAGTTACGTGGGGGCCGAGGGAAGAGTTCAGGACACGGCTCGTGGGCGATATCCAGCAAGGCGGGTTAAGGCGAAAACCCTCACCGCCTTTGTTATAGCCAGGTTCAGCGCTGGCGGGATGGAAGCAGCGATCCCACTCCCCCAGGATTCGAGCGCTAACCTCCAAGAGGTCCCGGGGCCGATTTAGGTTCCGCCGCCACCCTCGCAGGGACAGTCCTTCGACAGGCCGCTCTTTGGCCAGCAAGGGATGCACCAGCTCCACCAGGCTATCCCCTGTACCTTGGGCCAGGACCTCTCGCAGCAGGGGGAAAACGGCGGGGGAGAGAAGATAGCAGCCGCTGGTGGCAAGCCTCTTGGCCTCCGAAATCGAGGCCACACCATCGGTTAAGAAAGCGTATTCGGCTCCCTCGGCCGCCGTGACGAAGTACGCCGGGACTTGCGAAAAATAATTATCACCGTGGAGGACGAGGAAGCGCCCGGCGATGCAATCCTCTGCACTGAGGATGGCTCCCAAAAGGCCGGGAGGTTTCCTCTGCCGAATGAGGGTTACGCTGTCCTCCCACCCTAGAGCCCTCAAGTGCTCCTCCACCTTCTCCGCCAGGTGGTCTACCACGATGAATACCTGATCAACGGAGAGAGCTTTCAGCAATTGGAGTTGATATTCGAGCAGGCTTCCGCCGGGGAGATAGAGGAGGGGTTTGGGGATGAGCTCGCCAACGGGTCCCAGCCTCGTCCCCTGGCCGGCAGCGAGAATCAGGACCTGCATTGTCTTAACACCCCTTTCAGTAGTACTCAGCATACAGGTTTGTTTCCCAGAACTTACTGTACTCCTCATCCAGGCTGCCCAAACACGCGCCATCGAACAGACACTTGCCTGGGCAATCGTAGACTATGCTACGTATGAAAGTGCACCTGTCCTCCTTGAAGCAAGCATTCCGTCCACAGATGGGCTCGTGGTCGTAGAAGCAACAGTTGCGGCCCATCATCCAGAGGATATTGTCCACCTCGAAGACGCTGTGTCCTGAGTGCCGAACCAGGAGGTCACAAGCCTCTTGCACCGCTCCCCTTACCTCAGTGTCCGTAGCAGCGTCTACTTCCTTACGCTCTTTTAGCACCCTCTCGAGCGTGCCTCCGACCTTGGTCATCCCGCTGCGCAGGGCGATGCGCATGATGTGGTAATCCACGGCCACCTTCAGGTTCTCCGGGTCCTTGATCTTCCAGATGCCTGCCTGGCTGACGAACATCAGGAAAAGGAAGGATTTCTTTTGAATGGGGTCGCTGTAAGCCTTGAACTCGGACATGAGCTCCAGGACGCCTCGCTCGCCGTGCAGGTAGCCGTCTGCCTGGCGGTATAGGTTCATCACATCCCCATCGTACTGTGCCGACAGGCATTGGCCACAGTCGCGGAGCTGTTTCACCCTCTCCTCCACTCGATCGAGGGTAGAGTGGGCGGGGTCGAAGTCGTCGGAGAGGATGCGGCGTAGCTCCTGGCCAGTGATACGGCTCACGCTGTCGGCGCTGAAGTAATCGGGATCATCTGCCATCGCCCTCCGGCAGGCCCTCTCCAGATAGTCCCACCCCCTGTACCACTCCCCTTCGATGATCCCCTGCAGGCTCTTGGTGTGTTGGCAAAAGGCCACCAGGTAGAACCGGAAGTTGGCCTCCTTTCGCCTCTGCTCCTCCATCCAGGCGGTTCGATTGAGTCCCTCGGCCTGAGACTTGGTCGAGCTCAGTCGAGACGTTCTGGACGAAGGCTCATCGAAGTCCTCAGCCAGGAACTTTTGAGGCAAGACCTGTACATCTTTCAACCTCTTGCCTAGCTTCTCACAAATTCCCTCATCAACCTCGATCATTTCGCTCCTTTTCTATCAGCAGGACCGAGGAGAGGACTAGCACCAACAGGCCGAAGATGGAAAGTAAGCTCCTCAGGGAGAGGAGATCGACCATCCCGCCAAGCAGAGGGGCCAGCAGGGCGAAGGCCGAATTCCCGACTATGCTTTGCATCGAAAGCACCGTAGCCCTGATCTCCGAAGGGATGTGACAGTTGGTATACTTCTTCAGAATTGTACCAATAGAACTTGAGCAGATCACAATTCTGTCAGGGGGCTGTCCCCTCTGCAAAGGGAGAGTTGAGCTGGTGGCTCTGGCAGTATCTCTCGCCAAATTGTGAACTACTGAGTCTGAATAGTAAAAGCCACCTGGGCGATACTCCAGGTGGGCTTCATCAATTACACCATGCTACTCTCTCACCAGCTCTAACTCGCCGCCGCAGTTGGGGCACTTGTGCAGGGGGGTCTTGACGCTGAATTCGCTGCCACAGTAAGCGCAGCGGCGCACAGCTTTCACCTCCACCAAGCCAGGGAAAACATAGAGGTCCTTACCAGCACGTCGCTCCCTCCGGCATTCCCCCCTCCGCTCCAGCACACCGAGGGCCCGCTGAGCGGCCTCAGTGGGTACATTAAGCTCGGCCACAATCTGGGCCAGGCTGACCTCGGCGCCACCGCCAGCCCGGGCCAGGTCTATGATGCTGTCGGCCAGGCGCTCGGGCTCTAACTCCTGCTCCCGCCGCCAGGTGAGGGCACTCCAGGCGGCCAGGCCACCGCCAATGAGGAGCAGGACCAGCGACAGAGGCAGCCGCCCCGGCTCGCGGGTAGCTGCACACAGGAAAAGGAGCCCCACAGCCAAAAGAACCACTGAGCTCACAAGAACGGCGATTAAAAGCGTTCGTTTCATCTCATCCCCTCCATCTCTTGGTTGCCTCGGCCAGGGCCTGGCCGAGGCGGTCGAACATGTTGGTGATGGCCTCATCGCTCAGGTCGAGCCCAATGACCGGCTGCACCGCTTCCAGGAACTCCGTGGGGTAGGCACACAGTCGGGCATCGTCACGCACCTTAGCTCTTAAGCCATCCCACTGGCTGTGAAAGGCGATCACTGAATCAGGTAGTTGCACCTTGAGCCGCGAGAGGAAGTCGCCATGCATGCGCTGCTCCCCGATTAGCCCCCCTACGCTCTCCTGGAAGCTGTCCATCCCCTCCCCGACGCTATCCAAGAGGGCGATGAGCCCTCCCACCGTCCCTAGCCCCTCCTGGTAGGCGTCAGTCTTGATGTTGAGCTCGATCATGACCTCCAATTCGGGCCTCAGATCATCAGGACAAGGGATAGGCTCCTTCCGGTTGTCCAGGACACTGCGGACCGCCCGCTTCACTGCCAGGGCTTCCCGCTGCGCGTCGTCCTCCAGGTAGGCCAGTTCCCTCTGCAGCTCAGCAACCCTGAGGCTCCGCTCGCGCCACTGACCCTGCAGGGCCTCCTGTTCGGTCCGAAATTCCTGCTGTTGGGTCTGCCATTCCTCGCGCACTTCCCTCAGGTTTCGGGCCAGGGCCTCCAGTTGGCCGATGATCCGGTGGCGCTGGCGGTCCAGCCCGGCGATGGAGACGAAATGGGTGATAAAGCCCAGACCTCGGGAGCGTCGCGAGATCTCCGAGTTGAGCCCAGCCAGCTTCGCCTCCAACTCAGCCCGCTGGGCCTTGTATGCCTCCTCACGCACATTCAACCGGGGGTTGAGCTGGCGCAGAGCCTTGACCTGTTCTTGAGCCTGGACCAAAACAGCGTCGGCCTCCGCCTGAGTCCGGGAGATCAGCTTTTCCTGGAGTTCCGTCCGGCGCTCGGCCAGGAGTCGACGCTCCTCGACAGCCCGCTCGTCTATCAGGGCTCGCAGCTCTGAGCTGAGGTTATCCAGTTTCTTGAGCAGTGTCTCGGTCAGGCGTGCCAGTTGGGCGTCGTGGTCGGCCTTGAACTCCACGTAGGCGCTGTTGAAGCCTACTTGGATCTCCTCCACCTCGCGCCCCACCGCGTCGATCTTGCGCCTGTTATCCGATAGGAAATCGTATAGTTGATCCAAAGAGACTGTTCGGGTCACGGGAGACCTCCTCACGATGGTTTGAGCAGTACATCTACATCCCTACCCCCTTGACCTGTCCCAGGTAGCGTCTTTTCAAGCTCCAGGTCAGTCGATCCCAAATCGAGGTCTTGGCCATGTAAGGAGCTATCTCGGCAAAGGTGCCCTGCTCATCCCAGTAGAGCGGGCAGGCTCCACAACAGATGTGGGCCAGCTCACACTCCTGACAACCTGGGGGTAGGAACTCCTTGTCCCTCCAGTAGCGAGCCGTCCGCCGATTCCAGAGGGTGGCGAAGTCCTCAGAGAGCAGGTTGCCAATGCCCTCCTCGAAGCTGGAGCAAGGCAGCACTGCCCCGTCGGGGGCGACGGACAGCAACCCATCGGCCGCTGAGCAGGACTGGGAGCCCAGGCCGTGCTGGGCGGGGTTAAAGAGGCAGTAGGGAACTGGTGAGTACCAGACGAAGCGCATCCCACGCTCCTCGGCCCTGGCCTTGAGGGAGAGCACCAAATCGCCGATAGCCTGATAATTGATGTCGGGCACGCCCACAGCCCCGCCAGTGCGAATCACCATGTTCATGGAGAGGTACTCCATGTCCATCTCGGCCAGGGAATCAATGAGGGCTGGCAGGGCCTGCTGGTTCTTTTGGTTGATGGTGGTGTTGGTGTGGGTGTGGATGCCAGCCGCCCGCAGGTTGCGCACTCCCTGCACCGTGCGCTCGAAGGCTCCCGGGTGGGCCACCACCGCATCGTGGACGGCAGCCTCTCCCGCCTCCAGACTGATCTGGGCCGAGTCCAGCCCCGCCTCGGCCAATGTGGCCACATAACTTGCGTCAGCGCACTTGATGCCGTTGCTGATGAGGTTGACCCTCATTCCCAGCCCTTTGGCGTGGGCTACCAGCTCCGGCAGGTCGTCGCGGAGGGTGGGCTCGCCGCCCGTGAAGGAGACGGTGGGCACCTTAGCCTGGTTCACGATCTTGTCCAGCACCACCTTGACCTCGTCGGTTGTCATCTCCGCCACCTGGCGGCCTCGATCGGGGGAGCTGGCATAGCAGAAGAAGCAGCGGTTCTGGCAGCGGTAGGTGAGAGCGATCTCGGAGAGGACGGGATATTTCCTTTCGTGGCTGCCGAAGGGGGTGGTCTTCACTGCTGGAGCGCAGCCGGCCTTATCCTGGAGCAGGAGCGAGAGGCTCTGGAGTAGCTTCTCCATGTCCTCCTCGATACGTTCCGGAGGTACGCCGTAGCGCTCTGCCAGTTCGGCTACGATGGCCTCGACGTCCAGCGCCTGACGGTCATAGAGGGCCTTGAGCATCACCGTGGCTGTGGCGTTCAGGTGGTGCACCCGGTTGGGCCGCAGGATGAGCAGATTGTCCTCCGGCCGGACGAAGATATAGTCGCGGGTGCTTTCTATGAAACTGCTAGCGAATTGTTGCAGTCTATCGTTCACGCCTCGCTTTTCCAAATAGCCCACAAGCGGGTGGCTCGCCTGCCAGCCACCTCGAGCTGAAGCCTTCGGCCCGAGCCCTTCGGGCTGAGCCTCAGGACGAAGCCTCAGGCCGAGGGCTCAGGGCTGCAAAAAGCCTAAGCCCGCTGAAGGCAGCTATTTGCCCGCCCCGATGAGACAGTTTAGGGCGCTTCAAGCGCCTTTGGGCTTCTCAGCCTGGGGCTTTGAAACCGGGCAACGCTCACTCTTCCGCCTGTGGTATGTTAGCTTGTACTTCTGCTCTCTCAACCCGGTTTTCGAGGGCCTGCGGAAACCTTTGGGCTTCCGGT
>JAUWYT010000182.1 GCA_030615705.1 Chloroflexota bacterium | reverse complement strand
CCAGGATCAAAGACATCGCCGTAGTCAGAAAATAGTCATTGACCAACAAGCGCATCAGGCCATCCAAGAAAACATTGAGGCCAGCCAGATTATTGATCCACTGAAGCAACTGAAGATCGAAGGACATGCTACAGATTCTCTCTGAACCAGCAGGCTACCAGGGTGGATGTTACTGAGCTATGAGGCAGGCTGAGATGCCCCTCTCCAGGCAGTGACTTCAGCCTTCCTCGTGCCATTTCCTCGCCGAGGGTTACGCAGGCCCTCTCGGCAGGAGTTATGCCGTCCTGGTCGCCATAGATCAGGAGCAAGGGGCGGGAACCCAATTTACTGACGTAATCTAATGCAGCCAACTCAGCCACCAGTTTTCCTCGCTTCCGAAAACTGGACCAGCGGAGGGCTTCCAGATAGGACGTCTCCTTCAGGATGCTCAGCCCTGGCTTAGTGTTGACCTGGTTTAGAAAAGGAGCCAGAGCCAGCACAGCCGCGATCTGTCGGTCGGTCCCCGCAGTCCGGATGGCCAAATCGCCACCCAGGTCAATTCCCAGGACGCCGATGCGCTCAGGGTTGACCTCGTCCCGCCGCGTCAAATAGGCCACGGCGCCGGGCAGTAAGCCCAGCACCTCAGGATAACGAATCTCCTTTTCAGGGCCCCAATCTATAGCCAGGACGATGAAGCCTTCCCCAGTCAAGTCGGCCACTATGGGATGCAGGGACAGAGTTCCAGAAGGGCTAGGCAGAACGCAAATAACCGGTTTAGGCTCGCCTGTGTCTTCTGGTAGATAGAGCGTTCCCCTCAATTGTTGCCAGGAGACAGCTTCACGGCGAAAGCGATCATCGGCCTTCAGGTTAGACCTCTCTCGATGTTGGACCCCTTGGAGAGCAGAGGATGAGATCAGAGTGAAGGCCAAGGCGCAAATCCCGGCTGCCCCGAAGAGGACCACCAGTTCGGATCCGGCCAGGCCGTGGATGAAGACTTCCGGTGTGGCGGCGAAGAACCAAGCGAAGCCCCCCACGATGAGGGCTATGGCCAACAGGTAACTCCAGGTGGGTTTCCTGGCACTTCCGACCAAGGCAAGGCCAATCAGTCCATGGCGGGCAGCAACTAACTGCAGAGCCCCCACGATGGTTGCGAAAGCCAAGATGAAATAGTTTATGGCCAGGTGGGGGGATACGAAATTGAGCACGCAGTATACCCTCTAGGGTGGTTAGGTAGCCAGGTGGTTAGGGTCTCGACAGCCCAACTGTCCAACAACCCAACCACCTAGCCACCTAAGTGTGCCAAAGCTTCAAATAGACAGGGAGATCAACGGCTTCGCGGGGCCCAACCAGCACCTCCCAGCCCGACAGCTCGTCCTCCAGTTCGCCGGAGATGACGGCCACGAGACCGGGGATGACTATCCTACGGTGAGCGATCTTCTCCTCTATGTTGAACTGTTTTACCATCTTGGCTATGACCTCGGCGTCGAAGTTGCCCGCTGCCCAGGCAGTGAGCACGCTCATACCCTCCGAATCGCAGACCAACAGCCAGCAAGGTTTCCCCGAACTCTCTACCTCACCCGCCACGCTGAAATAGGTCAGTGAGAAGTTGGTGGTGGTCAGGAGAGGCGAATCGGCCGTTGGCTCGCCGAATTCGTAGATTCCCGGTTCCATCTGGATTGGCTTCTGGGGGTCGGTGTAGATGTTCAGCCGCAGGGTCAACAGGGGATACATGGTAGCTGGATCGAAGCGGTCGAGGACGATGAAACCGCCGTACTTGGCGATGTGCTGGGCAGCGAGGACCACCTCCTCAGCCTCCGATGCGGCCCCCTCGCCGGGGAAGGTAATGATTGGATACCCCAGCAACCGGAAGTTCTTCTTCAGTGCCAGGCGGCGAAGCTGGGTCAGGCTAATCAAGGTATCTACAGGCCCTCTTGCTCCAGGGTCGAGGACGATGTCTTCCAGGCCAGCTTGCTTCACCTGCTCCACGAGGTTGGCCAGGGCGGTGAGGTCGTTCTGCCCACGCACCGCCAGGGGCAAGTTATGCTTCTTGGCCAGCTCGGCCATGGCTTGCCAGTTGTCCTTGTCGGCGGCGTAGAGCAGAGGGACGGTCCCCTGAAGTTTAGCTAGAGCAGCTTCCATGGCCGCAGGGTCCTTGGAGATGAGGACGCGGGGCAGATCTGCTCTAGCCCTTAAGGCCTCGACGCGCTCAGCGAATAGCGCAGGGTCTCCGGAAACGTTCTCCACAGCGAATCCGCTGACGTTCAGCTTCATCCCCACCCGCTCTACAGAGTAACTGGCCGCCTTGGTTATGACCTCCTCGAACTCCTCCAGCGGTTGGGTGTCCTTAACCCGCACCAGCAGACCTGGCTCGTGGTAGAAGGTCTTCTCGTGGCGGAACATCACCGTCTCGTTGCCCACCTCGATCTTCCTACCGTCGCTGGAGATGGTGATCAGGCGGATGGGCGGGGTCGCTGCAGCGGCCAGTGCTGCCTGCGCCTCCTCGGACACGTGGGGGCAAGCCGCAAGCTCGGCCTGCTTCGCTGCCAATTTCATAGCGAAGGCCAAACAGGTAGGGAAACCGCACTCCTTACAGTTGGTTTTGGGCAAAAGCTTATAGATTTCAAGACCGCTCAATGGCATTTTTCCGTCTCCTTGCCAGATACCTGCTATTATTTCACTTGTCTCTCTGCTTAATACTGCTTCCTCTGATCGATTACCCCTTTTCTCTTGAGCGCCAGAGGCTTTGAACCATGTCCCGCATTGTAACCAGTACACCCCGCCATTCAGCTTCTGTAAATTGAGCAACTGCTTGCATCACTCTCCGATGAATCTTGCGCCGATTTGGCTGCCGAAGACGTATGATCAGAATGCCATGATGTTGACTCATCACGGTGCTGTGTGAACCATTTGTCAGTGGTGATAAGCAATCGTCCTTCTCGCTGAACCATCTCCCAGAGAGCATCGTCTGTCATACCCTTATCTGCTGTTCCGCGAATGTCTAGCACGTCATGACCCAAATCACGTAGCGCCTGAACGGTCATCAAGGGTATATTCTCGTCCGCGAATATCTTCATACTACACCCGCTAGTGCCTGAATGGGCGTAACCTGCTCTTCAGTTAGTGCAGCAGCATGGTCAAGGCAGGCGAGGATATCTTTACGCTCAAGTGACGGATAGTCCGCGAGTAGCTCCTCAATTGTGTCCCCGTTGGCCAGCATGCGAGCAATCTGGTAGACAGGGATGCGGGTACCTCTAATACAAGCTTGTCCGTGACAAACTTTCGGATCAATTGAGATAAGTTCGTACATGACAGCACCTCCATCCATTTTCCCCTCAGCAATCTAAGCGGATGCGGGCTCCCATGCCCAGCCATCTTCCTCTAACTGCCTGCCATCAGCTTTCCAATGAGACCCTTGACAATTTCCCCTGTCTCAGGGTGGCGTATGGTAACGATATCGGCCCCGGAGTGGAGGACAGTAGTAGCTGTCATTGCTTCCCAGGTGACCCCGCGCTTGGCCCAGTCGCCCCAGGCCTCTGGCACGCCCTCACCCGCCTTGGATTCCTTCTGCCGCCAGGACTCCTCGCCCACGAAGCAGATCATAGGCTGCTGGGTCATGGTGTCGCCCGTGAGGGCAGCTATGCGCAGTCTTTCCATAACCGAATAGCCGTATTCTATCCCGTAGCCCAAGGCCCCAGTGGTGGGGTCCATCAGGATGCGATCCAGGGGAAGGGCCATGTCACTGATCAGGATGATGAGCTGCTTGGATAGGTTAACGTCCATGGGGGTGCTGGAGATCACCAGTTGGTCGTGGGCTAACGCTGCCGCGACGATGGTACGGTAATTCTTGCCCTCACAGAGGCCCAGCGCTATGCGCTCGCCCTTGGCAGCCTCGGCCACAGCCACCAAAAGCTCGTTGTCCAGCTCAGCCTGGCCGGGCCCGCGCACGATAAGGGGGAGCCCTGTCGCTGCCAGTACATTCTTGACTGTAGTGGCGGCTTCCTCAGGAGTGGTCTCATTGTCCTCGTTATCAACGCCCCTCAGCCTTAACGTGATGAGGTCGGCACCGTATCCCTCGGCTCTCTCGGCCCAGATGGCTGGATCTTTGAGCGCCTCGCCCCAAGCTTCCTTAAGAAGGGGCGACCAATCCTCGGGGTAATAGTCCTGGATTTCGATAGCGATGGCCGGCGGGTTGGGCATTTTGCCCTCGAAGTGCAGGAAGGGAAGGGTGGTTTCCCCGCCGACGGTGACTGTCCTGGCCCGTGTCCCTCCCTGCTCGGCGGTGGCACCAAGGGTGACCTTCCGCACCGAGCCCGTCCACTTCTCCGTGGGCGTCTCTACTGTGACAGGCATCCTCGTTGTGTCCTCCTTACTAAACTCAGTATTTCGCTAGAACAACGGTGGCATGCTCAAAGCCGGATGCAACTTCTCCTCTAGGAAGGGGAGAAGCTCCTCCACAGTGGTGGCCACTCGCGCGTCCGCGATCTTGTCTATGATGTCAGGATCCCCCTCTCGCTCGGCAGCAGCCTTCAACTCCTCGGCCATGGATTCTTTCAGGAAGCTGGATATCCAGACGACCCGCTTGAGTCCCCCATCGGCGCGGATGAACTTGTTGCTGACGATGAAGAACTTCCCGTG
>JAUWYT010000059.1 GCA_030615705.1 Chloroflexota bacterium | reverse complement strand
ATCGTGCGCCTCCACAGTCCAACCGACCAGGAGGCGAAGGGGCGATTATGGCTAGCCAGCCAAATCGTGGGGGCGGCAGAGGCCAACCTCAACGAAGAGGTGCAGGCTCCGTTAGCGGTGGAGGAGGGGCAGAGAGTGCGGTTCGCCCTACGGGCGCATGAGATCAAAACCCTCAGGCTTGTCCTATGAAGCTCAAGCGTTACAAACACAACCCCAAGGCCATCGCCCTCACGCCCACGCCAACGGTGACTCCAACGCCTACCCTCATCGGCTAACCGAGAATCGATCGTTTGTACCGAGGCCCTCGAAAGGAGGGCTTTTTGGTTTGCCTGGGGGGGTAAGGATATGATCTGAAATGTAGCTCTCTTCGGCTCCAAATCAAAGGAACGCCTGGCAATGAAATGACGGTGGTTTTATTTCTCAATCCTTCTCCTGATCCTCTAATCATAAAAGAGCGGGGTATTGGGGAAACCGTTTGTTGTAGCGTATTACAAGTGACACGTTGTCGATCAGTTGTTGGCGATTTGTCATTCTGAGCGACCAGAGGGAGCGAAGAATCTCCTTTTCAACAAACGAGACTCTTCGCTTCGCTCAGAGTGACAAAAGCAAGTGCGCCTTTTGCCTCAATGCGTTGTGGCTTTCAAAACGTCAATCAAAGCGTCGAGGTTTTTGTTTTCAGGGGATTGTGTGATATAATATGGACAGCAACTGGGAAAATCACTCTGGATTATGGCGAAGCGAAGGCGATCTAAGAAAAAGAAGAGTGTCCCCCGCGTAAATCTTTCTGGAGTATTGCGAGCAGATAGAGTGGGTATAGCCTTATTAGCCCTGGCTCTGCTGACTCTGCTCAGCCTGATCTCCCTCAGCCGAGGTGCCCTTACCGAGGCCTGGCTACGCATCTTGCGCCTGGCCTTCGGCTGGGGCGCATATCTCACCCCTCTCTTGTTTGGGGCAGCGGGGGTCTGGTTGCTCCTGAAGGGATCGGGCCGCGAACCACAAGTGGCCTGGGAAAAAGTCTTGGGGGCAGCTCTGCTTTTCGCCCTGGGCTTAGCCCTGAGCAATTTGCTTTCCCCCGTTGCTGATCCACGAGCCTGGGCTGCTCAAGGGGGCGGTGGAGGCTACTTGGCCTGGCTGGTAAGCTGGGCCCTGGTCTCGAGCATTGGCCGCTTAGGAGCTTACATCGCCATCGCAGCCCTGGCCAGCGTAGCCATCATCATGCTCTCCGGCCTTTCCCCTGCCAAGATAGGGCAGGCTTTGAAACAAGGATGGACCAGGCCTCGCTATCTCGGCCAGAGTCGCCTTTCTCGCCTCCGACGCTGGGGCAGAGCAAGGCCCTCCATTGCTCCCTCGCCTGAGCCTGCAACTGAGCCACCCCGCCCCGTACGAGGCCCCATCTTCCCCCGTATCATCGGCGGCGATCAAGAGTGGCGTCTGCCTCCTGTGGCCGAAATCCTGGAAGAGAGCCTGGACCAGGATATCAGTCAGGCAGAGATTCGCATGCGAGTCAAGATCATCGAAGAGACCCTGGTCAGCCTTGGCGTGCCAGCTAAAGTAGTCGAGGTCAACCAGGGGCCGGTGATCACCCAGTTTGGCGTCGAACCGGGCTTCGTCGAAGGGCGCGGAGGGAGACACACGAAGGTCAAGGTGTCAAAGATCAGTGCCTTGGCCGATGACCTGGCCCTGGCCCTGGCCGCCTCGCCTGTCCGCGTCGAGGCCCCCGTGCCTGGTCGCTCCATTGTGGGCATCGAGGTGCCCAATGCTGAGTTGACTTTGGTGGCTTTGCGTGGAGCGATGGAGTCGGAGGCCTTCAAGAGGCTAAAATCCAACCTCGCCATCGCCCTGGGCCGTGACGTATCTGGCGAGCCGATAGTGGCTGATCTAAGAACCATGCCTCACCTGTTGATCGCAGGGGCAACTGGCTCAGGTAAATCCGTCTGCATCAACTCTATTATTTCCTGCCTGCTGTGCAATAACACACCCAATGACCTGAAACTATTGATGATAGATCCCAAGCGGGTGGAACTGACCAATTTCAACGGCATTCCCCATCTCCTGGCACCCGTAGTAGTGGACCTGGAGCGGGTCGTGGGCTCTC
Organism: Chloroflexota bacterium; assembly: GCA_030615705.1. GTDB lineage: Bacteria > Chloroflexota > Anaerolineae > VGOG01 > VGOG01 > JAUWYT01. The sequence goes on along the minus strand of JAUWYT010000059.1, from coordinate 5,933 downwards.
TGCGGTGGGTCATGCGTGAGATGGATCAGCGCTATAGGAAGCTGGCCAGAGCCGAGGTGCGCAACGTTGAGGAGTATAACAAACGCGCCAGCGCCCAGGGAGAGAATCGTCTGCCCTACCTGGTGGTCTTTGTGGACGAGTTGGCCGACTTGATGATGCTGGCCCACGACGAAGTGGAGAGGTCGCTCTGTCGCATCGCCCAGATGGCCCGGGCCACGGGTATCCACCTGGTTATCGCCACCCAAAGGCCCTCGGTGGACGTGGTCACAGGGCTCATCAAGGCCAACTTCCCCGCTCGTATCTCCTTCGCCGTTACCAGCCAGGTGGACTCGCGGGTTGTTTTGGACATGGGAGGGGCGGAAAGGCTGCTGGGGCGGGGAGACATGCTCTACATGGCTTCGGACTCCAGCCAGTTGGTGAGGCTGCAGGGTTGTTTCGTCTCCGATCGGGAACTGGATCGCCTGGTGCGCTACTGGAAGGGCACGGAGGTGGGCGCGCGCGTTCCCACCAGCTTCTACAGGGCTGAGGACATGATCCAGCGACCGCTTTGGGAGGAGATGAGAGCCAAGGAGAGGGAAGCCAGTCGGGGAGATGATCTCCTGGAGGAAGCCGTCGCGATGGTGCGTAAGCACAACCGTGCCTCTATCTCCCTCCTACAGCGGAGGTTACGCATCGGTTACTCGCGGGCAGCTCGCCTGATAGATCTGCTGGAGGAACAGGGTATCGTCGGGCCAGACCGAGGAGCCGGCCGTTCGCGGGAGGTTCTGATCAAGGAAGAGGAAAAACCACGCGAATAAGCGGTCATCATCTGTGGGGCACAGTGGAGGATTTGCACGTTTAAACAAAATAGATTATAATGGCTGCAGTGTCAGCTACGGAGATGCAGCGAAAGGCGTTAAGCTATCTGCACAGGTGGACGGCGCGCACAGCATCTGGAGAGGGGGTGATAGCTAGTCAGATAGAGGGAGGGCGTAGCTATTTCCTGGGAAGCTTCTCAACCAATCATATTTAGCCGACTGAAAGGGGGGATGCCTACTGGACAAGCAACTGTGGAAATTGCCAATTAGTCAACAATTGTAACTACAAGGAGGAGTAACAAATGTTTAAGAAGAGTTTGGTCAATCTAGCTGTAGTGCTGTCACTGCTATTGAGCCTGGGGCTCAGTGTGGTCGGCGCTGCTCCGCCGGCCCAGGAGGAAATGACCTACACGGTGAAGCTGGGTGACAACCTCTGGACCCTGGCGGAGAAGTATCTGGGCAACGGTCCAGCGTACTGGGCGATTGTCAACGCTACCAACGCCAAGCGTGGTGAAGATGACAGCTTCGCCAGGATTGACAATCCCAATCTGATCCATCCCGGTTGGAAGCTTCTGATACCCAGTCCAGAGGCTGAAGCAGCAGAGTTCGTCGTCGGCCAAGTGACGGACATGGGCGGCATTGATGACAAGAGCTTCAACGCTACTGCATGGAAAGGGATCACGGACGCCATGACCCAACTTGGCGTCGAGGGTAAATTCCTGGAGTCCCAGCAGCAGGCTGACTATGCCAAGAACATCCAGCAGTTCCTGGCCGAGGATCTTGATCTGATCGTCACCGTTGGCTTCCTACTGGGGGTAGACACCGCCATTGCGGCCATCGCCAACCCCGCCACTAACTTCACCATCGTGGACTACGCCTACCCCGACTGCTGGCCTGGGGCGGAACCTGGCAAGGACTGTGGTGCCGATGAGGAACTGGCCAACGTTCTTGGTTTGACCTTTGCCACCGATGAGGCCGCCTTCCTGGCTGGCTACTTGGCGGCCGGGATGACCCAGACAGGCAAGGTGGGCACCTTCGGCGGCATCAAGATCCCGCCGGTGACCATCTTCATGGTGGGCTTCGAGGCTGGGGTCAAGTACTACAACCAGCAGCATGGGACGAGTGTGGAGGTGCTGGGCTGGGAGACGGCCTCGGACGAGGGCCTCTTCACCGGCAACTTCGAGTCCACCGACGACGGGCGTCGCTTTGCCGAGTCGCTGATGGACGAGGGTGCCGACGTCATCCTGCCGGTGGCTGGGCCTGTTGGTTTGGGCTCTGCCGCTGCCTGCAAGGAGCGCGGCACCATGCTCATCGGCGTGGACACCGACTGGTACGTATCGGCTCCTGAGTTCAAGGAGACCTATCTGACCAGCATCCTCAAGAACATGGACGTGGCCGTGTTCGACGCCATTAAGGACGTGCTTGACGGCACCTTCAAGGGAGGCATGTACTTAGGCACCCTGAAGAACGACGGCGTAGGCATCGCCCCGTACCATGAGTTCGAGAACAAGGTGGCTGCTGACCTGAAGGCCGAGATCGAGCAGGCCAAGGCAGACCTGATCGCCGGCACCATCACCGTGAGCGGCGTCTTGGGCCAGTAGGCCCTCGGTATCTGTACAACAGGTTCGGGCCAGGGAGCTTCCCTGGCCCGAACCTTGCTATAAATGGAGAGTGCACATGCCCCCAGTGCTAGAATTGCGCGGCATTACCAAGGCTTTCCCCGGCGTTTTGGCCAACGATCACATTGACCTGGCGCTGGAGCAAGGGGAAATCCACGCCCTCCTGGGCGAAAACGGGGCAGGGAAGACCACCCTGGTGAACATCCTTTACGGTCTCTACACCCCAGACGAAGGCCAGATCATGCTCAATGGTCGGGAGGTTCAGATCCAGGACCCCTCCGACGCCATTGATCAGGGCATCGGCATGGTGCATCAACACTTCATGCTCATCCCCGTCATGACCGTCACCGAGAACGTCATGTTGGGCGTGGAACCCACCCGCAACGGCATCCTCCTCGACCAGGCCCAGGTGGCCCAACGCATCCGGGAGATCTCCCAACAGCATGGCCTGGAGGTGGACCCTGAGACCTACATCGAAGACATCCCCGTCGGCGTGCAGCAGCGGGTGGAGATCATCAAGGTGCTGTACCGCCAGGCCGACACCCTCATCCTGGACGAGCCCACTGCCGTACTCACTCCTCAGGAAGCCGAAGACCTCTTCAAAGTACTGCGTTCCCTGTCCTCTCAAGGCAAGTCCATCATCTTCATCACCCACAAGCTGAAAGAGGTCATGGCCCTGGCCGACCGCATCACCGTGCTGCGGGACGGGCGGGTGGTGGGCACCACCACGCCAGATGAGACCACCAAGGTGGATCTGGCAGCCATGATGGTGGGGCGTGAGGTGGATCTGGTGGTGCGCAAGAAGCCGGCCTCCCCGGATGGAGTAGTGCTGGAGGTAAAGGACCTGCAGGTACTGGACAAGCGCCAGAACCTGATGGTGAACGGGGTGTCCTTTGAAGTCAGAGCGGGAGAGATCCTGGGAATCGCAGGGGTGCAGGGCAACGGGCAGACGGAGCTGGTGTACGCCCTCACCGGCCTGCAGCCGATTATCGGCGGGGAGATGCGTATTCTGGGCGAGCGTGTGGATCATGCCACCCCCCGGCAGATCCTGGAAAAAGGGGTGGCCCACATACCGGAGGATCGGCTGCGGCACGGTTTGGTTCTCAGTTTCCCGGTCCACGACAACCTGGTGTTGTGCTCGTACTACCTGCCACCCTTCGCCAGAGGCATAGTCACCCAGGAGGAGTCAGTCATCGCCACGGCCCGGAACCTGGTGGAGCAGTTTGACGTGCGCACTCCCAACGTATTCGTGCCCACATCCACCCTGTCCGGTGGCAATCAGCAAAAGGTCATCGTGGCCCGGGAGTTCTCCCGTCCCATCAAGCTGCTCATCGCCTCGCAGCCCACGCGAGGTCTGGACGTGGGTTCCATCGAGTACATCCACAACCGCATTATTGAGAAACGAGATGAGGGGACGGCGGTGCTGCTGGTCTCTCCGGAACTAGATGAGATCATCGCTCTGTCCGATCGCATCGCAGTGATGTACAAAGGCGAGATCGTGGACACCGTGCCGGCGCCGGGGGTCAACAAGGAGTACCTGGGCCTGCTGATGGCCGGGGTCAAACCGGCCGAGGCCATCGAGGTAGCTCCTCCGCTGGCAGAGGAGATCGAGGTCGAGCGAGTCTTCTAGGAGAGAGCCCGACCGCGGGTGAACTATGAATGCCTCAACTGTCTCAACGCCGCGTCGCTACGACGACGTGATTGACGAAATTGGGTTTGGACCGTTTCAGCGCAAACTGATGGTCATTTGCGGCGTTGGCTGGGCTGCCGGTGGACTATTCCATCTTCGCTGAGTACTTGCCGCGCAACAAGCGAGGCCGCTACCTGGTCTACCTGGAGAGCTTCTGGGCGCTGGGCACCATCGTCGCCGCAGGGCTGGCCTGGCTGGTCGTCCCTCGTTTTGGTTGGCGAGTGCTGCTGGCGCTATCGGCGCTGCCGGGCCTCGTCATCTACTTCATCCGGCGCTACGTGCCCGAGTCGCCGCGCTACCTGCTGGTCAACGGCCAGCAAGAGGAGATGCGCGCTGTACTGACCCAGGTCGCCAACGAAAACGGTGTGCCGGTTCCCGACCTGACCATCACTGTGCCCTCTCGCCAACGGGGCGTGACCGTGGCCGCCCTCTGGCGACACCCCTACGTCCGCCGCACGCTGATGCTGTGGATCACCTGGTTCGCCATCTCCCTGGGCTGCTACGGCACCTTCATCTGGTTGCCGCGCATCTTCGTCGGGAAGGGCTTTACTTTCTTAAAAACGTATCAAAACGTCTTCCTGATGGCGCTGGCCCAACTGCCCGGCTACTTCTCGGCGGCCTACCTCGTCGAACGGTGGGGGCGCCGCCCGACGCTGGCTCTCTACCTGGTGATGAGCGGCGTCTTCACCTACCTGTTCGCCGTCGTCACCGGTCTGACCAGCATCGTCGGCATGGCGGTGTTGATGTCCTTCTTCTGCCTGGGGGCGTGGGGCGCGCTCTACGCCTACACGCCTGAGCTCTATCCGACCGAAATCCGCCCCACTGGCATGGGCTGGCCAGCGGCATGACCCGCATCGCCGGTTCGCTGGGGCCACTGCTGGGGGCCAGTCTACTTCAAACCTCCTTCACCGCCGGCTTGAGCCTTTACGCTGTGGCCTTCGTCGTGGAAGGAGTGGTCGTCTTCGCGTTGGGGACAGAGACGAAGGGCTTGCCCCTGGCCGATACCCTGGAGCCGTAGCCAGAGTCACTGCAAGTTACATAAAGGAGCAGCAATTCCCGTTTTAGCGTTATCATCACGTGGCACAGGTTTGTAGCGGCGACTTTAGTCGCTGGTTACGCAGTGCAAACGACTAAAGTCGTTACTACGAACTCCATAACGGGAACTACCGATAAAGGAGTGAGCCTTGGACAAATCTAACAGCGAACAGAAAGCCGTTGAGACCGAGGTCCCCGAGGCCTCGGCGGGCCTGCCGGCCTGGCGGCGTGCCCTGAGGCCGATGCTGGTACCGGCCCTGGCGGTGTTCACCGGTCTGGTCATTGGGGCCATCGTCATCGCCATCACCGATGCCACGGTGGTAGCCGCGTACCGCAACTTCCTGAGCGCACCAGGGACAGCTCTCTCAGCCACCTGGCACTCGATTGCGACCGCGTACGGTGCCCTTTTCCAGGGCTCCATCGGCAGTCCGTCGGAGGTCTACCAGGGCATCCAAGCCTATGTCGCCAGCGGGGACTCCACTCCTTTGGTGAAGGCCCTCTGGCCCATCACCGAGAGCCTGGTCACTGCGACGCCGTACATTCTGGCTGGACTGGGCGTGGCTTTGGGATTCCGCTGTGGCCTGTTCAACATCGGCGTCGAAGGGCAATTCTTCATCGGAGCACTGTGCTCGGCTTGGGTCGGCTACACTTTTACTGATCTCCCCTGGTTTATCCACCTGCCTCTGGCCGTACTGGCCGGGGCGGTGGGGGGAGCTTTCTGGGGAGCCATCCCCGGCTACCTCAAGGCCGTCACCGGAGCTCACGAGGTGGTCAACACCATCATGATGAACT
>JAUWYT010000314.1 GCA_030615705.1 Chloroflexota bacterium | reverse complement strand
ATGGTGAGCCCCGGGGCAGACGCCGCAGATCCTGGGGGTGATGCGGGGCATCTCCTCCACCGGCCTTCCCTCGCAGAACTTCTCAAAGCCGCGTAGTTCCGGAATCTGGAGGTAGGCATTGGCCACATTTCCCTCGTCGTCGAGAAATATCTCTATTTTGCCGTGCCCCTCCAGCCTGGTTATGGGATCAATCGTTATCTTCTTCATGGCATTCCTCTATATTCTCTTTCTTTTCAGCATCGAGGTGGACATCCCGAAGCGGTAGAAGGTGCCCGCCGGGTCTTTAACCTCGTCGATCATCCTGGCAATCTCGGCCTCATCCTTGACATCGTAGATGGAGGCCAGAGCGCTGAGCATCTTAGCTCCCTGATCGTGAACCCCGGCCGGCGGCCCGAAGCAGCCGCGGCAGGGCATGTTGGCCTGGATGCACCGTTGACCACATCCACCCCTGGTGGCAGGCCCCATGCATATCAGTCCCTGTTCCAGGAGGCATTTCTCTGGTTCGGGGATGATCTCATGGGGGCGATAAATCTTGGTGATCTTCTTCTCCTCCTTGACCCGCTCACACTCGTCGCAAAGCGTCTTTTCCGCTGCGATTACCGAGCCTGGAGGAGGAAGAGAACTGGTGGCCAGGGCGTCCACCACCTTGAGGATGAGGTCCACCGGCGGCGGGCAGCCAGGCATATAATATTCCACGGCCACCACCTGGTCTAATGCCGATACCGTGTCGTAAAACTCGGGAAGCTCGAGCTCCCCCTCAGCAACCTTGGTCAAGGTTTGGGGGAAGACCCTTTCGGTGTTAGCATTGGTTGGCGCCTCAACATAGGCGCGCTCAAAAGCGAGGTCTCGGTTGATAAAATTGGCCAGCGCCGGGATGCCACCGAAACAGGCGCAGGAACCGAAGGCCACCATGGCCTTGGACTTTTGACGAAGCAGCTTGGCGATCTTCTCTTGCTCCGTATTTCTGATCGAGCCGTTGAACAGGCAGACATCGATGCTCCCATCATCCATGGCCTCAATATGGTGGTACTTAAAATCCATGGCGATAGGCCAGAGGACGATGTCTGCCAGCTCAGCGACATCGAGGACCTTCTCATTGATGTCCAGCACGGCGACATCGCAGCCGCCGCAGCTAGCTGCCCAGTAGAGAGCCAGTTTCAGCTTTGGCATGCTATCCCCCTCCGTTGGCGCGGAATGGCCCCAGTTCCTTTACCTTGGCCGTCATCTCATTGACGATGGAGGCAAAACGAACCCCCTCAGCAGCAGAGACCCAGTCCAAGCGCACTCGCTCGTCTTCGATCCCCAGCTGCTCCAGCATCTTCTTCAACATGGGGATGCGCCGCGCCGTTTTGTAGTTTCCTTCAACATAGTGGCAATCGCCGGGGTGGCAGCCGAGGATCAATACCCCGTCTGCTCCTTGCTCGAAGGCCTTGAGGACAAAGACAGGGTCCACCCTCCCGCTACACATCACCCGCACAATCCTCACATTGGGAGCGCTCTTTACCCTCGCTGTGCCTGCCATGTCTGCGCCCCGGTAAGAACACCAGTTGCAACAGAAGCCTACAATCTTTGGTTCGAAGTCAGAATTGCTCATTTCCCTCACCTTGTTGTATTGCGTGCGTATTATAATATGCTGATTTCATCTGCGCAAAAAAAGGGCGACCGACCCAATCGGGTCAGCTACCCTTAAATATGCCTACAAAAATCTGCGCAACACCAATCTGCCAATCAACCCTCTTGCTTTTTCTCCCTATTTCATTTTACTGTTCATCATAATCCCCTGTCAATAGCCAGATTGTAACCTAAGATTCCCCTTTTGGAAATTCCTTCTCGCTTCCTTCGCCGGACGCCTGCCTCGCTCTTTCCTCGAAGCCTATCTGGGATGGATGATGCTGCCCCGCTTTTTGTCCCTCTAGTAGGGGGGATGTCAAGCCAAACCACCCTGCTTTGCCGCTAACACAATCACGCCTCGGACTAGAACCTTTTGGGTCATAAATGTTGACCAATTCGTCCTCTTGAATTGGAACCGTTTGCAGCTTTTGGCGAACGAAAGAGAAAGGCATAATGTTGAAGAATACTTCGCAAGCGATGGCCTCATCGAAGCCGGCTCGTGCATGCTTGCTTATCGAGTTGAGGTGAGACATGGGAAAAGTGAAGAAGATAAGCGCCAGTAAGAAAGCCTTAGCCGGTCTGGCAACAGCCTTCCTGGTGCTTGTTCTGGTTGTTATCGGTTTCGCAAGCCAACAGAGAGACGGTAGCCCCGCTTTAGGCCAGTGGGGCTATGGTTATGGAGGAGGGGGAGGTGGTGCTGCTGATACCACGCCTCCTGTGATCTCGGATGAGTCTGCTTCCGACGTCGCCGATACCAGTGCCACCATAACCTGGATCACGGATGAGCCGAGCACGAGCCAGGTGGAATACTGGCCCGGTTCCTTCTCGGCACTGGATAGAACCCTGGTCACCAGCCACAGTGTCACTCTGACCGACTTGACTCCAGGAACTACCTATCACTACACGTGCAGGTCAACCGATGCCGCAGGCAATTTGGCGGTATCTGAGGAGCATATCTTCACCACCTCGGGTGTTTCGCCTGATACCACGCCCCCTGTGATCTCAGCGGTATCAGCCTCCGATGTCTCCGA
>JAUWYT010000053.1 GCA_030615705.1 Chloroflexota bacterium | reverse complement strand
CCGGAGAGAGCCTGCATGGTCACCACGCTGAGAGCTGTGATCCCAAAGCGATCCCAGATCGGTTTCAAAGCCAGCACCAGTTGGGCCGTGGAGCAATTCGGGTTGGTGACGATGAAGCCCTTCCAGCCGCGCCTCCGTCGCTGAATTCCGATGAGAGCCAGATGGTTGGGATTGACCTCAGGCACCAACAAAGGCACGTCTGGGTCGAGGCGGTGGTTGCGAGCGTTGCTGGAGACGGCGTAACCCCCAGCGGCGAACTCCTCCTCGATGGGCCCCGCCACCTCAGCCGGGAGGGCGGAGAATACCAGACGGCAGGTGAGGTCGGGCCTGCATTCCTGAACGACGATCTCTTTTACAAGAGCGGGTATCCCTTCGACCCTTCGGCTACGCCCCGCCCTGAGCGGGACGAAGGGCTCAGGACAGGCAGGCTCAGGACACCGCACGTCCGAGACGACCCAGTGGCAGGCCTCGCCGTAGGTTATCCCTACTGAACGCTCCGAGGCAGCTAGCGCGGTGATCTCAAACCAGGGGTGATCGGCTAGCAGTTGCACGAACCGCTGCCCCACCATCCCTGTGGCTCCCAAAATGCCGACCTTGATCTTGCCCATAGCCCTTCCTCCACTGTCGCTACGCCCCCTGTTCCTCCGGCTCGACTGAGTGGTTCGGCTGAGCTCACCGTCGAAGCCTCGCCGAAGTCAACCTTTCGGTCGGAATTCCAGGGCTCTCCAAGGGGGAGTTGCTCCTGATCCCCCTCTTGGCACTCATCTCTCCCAGCAGTTTGGACTTCTGATAGGCGGCCCACACGGCCTTGGAGATTATCGTCCGCAATACCCCTTTCTCCAACTGGTAGAGGCTTCGGCGCTGGTGCCCCCCGGCGAGGTGACCATGTTGCGTAGCTCGGCCAGGTGCTTCCCTGACTCCCTGGCGAAGAGTGCCGAGCCCAGGACCGTTTGGATGACCAGTTCCCTGGCCACGCGCCTCGAGAAGCCGAGGTGGACGGCGGCTTCGACCAGCGCCTCCATCATCAGGAACACGTAGGTGGGCCCGGTGCCGCTTACGGCGGTGGCCATGTCGAGGGCATCCTCGTCCTCGACGTAGATCTCTTTGCCCAGGGCCTGGAGGATGGCTTTGGCTTGGGCGCGTTGTTGCTCCGTCACCTCGGGGGTGGCGATCCACACGCTCATCCCCTCGCCTATTTGGGCGGGGGTGTTGGGCATCACTCGCACGATGGCCCGATTCTGCAATCCTCGAGCGATGGTCTCGATGCGCGCCCCGCCCACGATGCAGAAGATGAGCTGGTGGGGGCGGATGAGGCCGTGCAGCTCGTCCAGGACGAGAGGCAGCACCTGGGCTTTGATGGATAGGACGACGATATCGCCTGCTTGCGCCGCCTCCTTGTTATCGGTGGTACCCTTGACTCCGTAGCGTTCCTCCAACTCCCGACCTCGCTCGGGGCGGGGGCCGCTGGCTATGATCCGATGGAGGTCTGTCAGGCCCTTGTTCAGGACGCCCTTGATCATCGCCTCGGCCATGGTGCCGCTGCCGATGAAGACCAAAATCGTGTTTCTTAACATTCGGACCTCCCTTCGACCCTTCGACGGCTCGACTGAGCTCGCCGAAGTCAGGCTCAGGACGACGCAGGCTCAGGACACAGCCCTAGCCCAAACTCCTGGTGGATGTATCGCACCGCGTCTTCCATGTCCCCCTCGTCCACCACGAAGGAGATGTTGTACTCCGAGGAGCCCTGGGCGATGGAGATAACGTTGACACCGTGCTTCCCCAGGGCGCCGAAAACCTTGGCGGCTATCCCCGGCGTTCCCTTCATCCCTGCTCCCACTGCGGCTACGATTACCACCTTATCCTGGGCCCAGATGCGATCCACGTTGCGGCGGGCCAACTCCAGCTCGAAGGCCGCCTCCAGAGCCCTCAGAGCGTCCTCCACAGCCTCCTGCCGGATAACGAAGCAGATGTTCTGCTCCGAGGAAGACTGGGAGATCATCAGCACGCTGATACCCCCCTGGGCCACGGCGGTGAAGACCCTGGCGGCGATGCCCGGCACCCCCAGCATCCCTCTTCCCTCCACCGTAACGAGGCTCAGGCCCTTGATGGAGGTGATTCCCTTCACCGTAAGCTCGCTGAGTTTGACCTCGGCAACGATCAAAGTGCCGGGGTGAGAGGGGTTGAAGGTGTTGACGATGCGCAAGGGAATGCCTCGCTCCACCGCTGGCAGGATCGTCTTGGGGTGGATAACTTTGGCCCCGAAGTAGGAGAGCTCCGCCGCCTCGGCGTAGGAGATCTCAGGCAAGGTGCGGGCCTCAGGCACCACCATCGGGTCGGCCGTCATCACCCCATCCACATCGGTCCAGATCCAGACCTCGTCGCTATCCAAGCAAGCGCCCAGGATGGCCGCCGTATGGTCACTCCCCCCGCGCCCCAGAGTGGTGGTCACCCCATCTTTGGCAGCAGCGATGAAACCCGTCACCACTGGCGTCACCCCTTCGGCCAGGAGGGGCAGGAGACGTGCCCGTGCCGTCTCCCTCGTCTCATCCATGAGGGGCGCGGCTGAGCCGTGTTGGCCATTGGTGACAATGACCTCGGTCGCCTCCACCGCCGTGGCAGTCACCCCTTTTTCTCTCAGAGCCGCAGCTAGAATGCGCACCGTCAGCCTCTCCCCCAGGGATGCCACAGCATCGGAGCCCCGGGCCGTAAGCTCCCCCAGAATATGAACGCTGCGACAAAGGCTCTCGAAACCGGATAGAAGGGCCTCGACCTCCTCCATCAACTGCAGCCGAGCTTCTTCGTCGCTGATGGCCTCGGTCATGGCTAGGCGATGGCGGTCCGAGAGGGCCCATCGCGCCCGACGGAAGGTCTCACCATTCCCTCGGGCCGCGGAGGTAGCCGCAGAGAGCAAGACGTCGGTTACTCCGCTCATAGCCGAGACCACCACCACGACCTCTCCCTTGTCTTCCAAGGTGTGACAGACGATGTCCGCTGCCCTCTTGATGGCCTCCCCATCGCCAAGGGACGTGCCACCGAACTTCATCACAATCATAATCTTCCCTCCAGTGCTTCCTGCACCGCCTCCAGCGTCGGCTCAATGGCCACGGGACAATTGGCGTAGGCTGGAGTTAGGCCCGCCAGCTTCTCCAAGTGGTAACCAACCGTCGCCTGGGGGTCTTTCAGGAGATGTCCGGTGAGAATGACCAATACCTTCTCTTTTCGCCCGATGACGCTCGCCTCAACCAGCTTCTTAGCTCCGGCAACAGCGGCGGCCGAGGCAGGCTCGCAGCCAATGCCCGCCGCATCTACCCTGGCCTTGGCGTCCATGATCTCCTGATCGGTGACCTCGGCTACCAGGCCGTCTGTCCAGCGCAGGGCCCGCACCGCTCTAGGGTAGCTCACCGGGTCGCCAATGCGGATGGCCGTGGCTATAGTGCGCGCCTCCACGCTCTCCCGTTGCTGGAAGCCTCCCAGGAAACTGCGGTAGAAAGGATTGGCTCCCTGGGCCTGGACAGCGGCCAGGCGCGGCATTCGGCCGATGAGCCCCAACTCCTTTAGCTCGTAGAGGGCCTTGCCGAAGGCACTGGTGTTGCCCAAATTGCCCGCCGGCAGGACGATCCAGTCCGGTACTTCCCAACCCAATTGCTGCAGAGCCTCGAAGACGATGCTCTTCTGTCCCTCCAGGCGGAAGGGGTTGACCGAATTCAGCAAGTAGATGCCCAGTTCGTCACAGGTCTGGCGCACCAGCCTCATGGCAGTGTCGAAATCGCCTCTCACCTGCAGGGTTTTAGCCCCGTAGGCCAGAGCCTGCGAGAGCTTCCCGAAGGCGATCTGTCCCTGGGGGACGAAGACGATGGCGGAAAGCCCTGCCAGGGCCGCGTAGGCAGCCAGGGAGGCTGAGGTGTTGCCCGTGGAAGCACAGGCCACGGCCCGGCAACCCAGGAGCTTGGCCTGGGTCACCCCCACCGTCATCCCCCGGTCCTTGAACGAACCTGTGGGGTTCTCACCCTCGTGCTTCAGATAGAGGTCGTCCACCCCCAGCCAATTGCTCAGGCCAAGGCTGCAGTGTCCTGAGTCTTGCCCTGGGCCCTGTACTTGTCGCCCTTGGTCCTTTGGCCCAAGGACAAAGGGTCCAGGACAAGTGCCAAAGGACCAGGGGCCCCGTCGAAGGGCTGTCGAAGGGCGGTAGAGATTCGTATTCCCCTCAGGGCGGGAGACGATTGCCCTCTCGTCCAAGGGCAGGATCAGCTCCCTATAGCGCCAGACGCCGCTGGCGTAGGGCAGCGCCAGGTCCCCTAGACGATTGTCGAAGAGCTCCCTGGATACCTGCTCTCGCAAGGAATCTAAGTCGTGTTCAACGTCCAGCAGGCCGCCACAGTCGCAGTTGTATCGGATCTCCTGGGGGAGATATTCCGCGCCACAGGCAATGCACCTCAGCTTGAAGTCCACCTTTCTCTCCTCAAAATGACGTGAAGCCGCCTGTCCTTCGACAGACGGCTTCGTCGTTGGGACCGCGATGTCCCATCAATGAGTAACGAGGTAAGGAGTAACAAGTCAATGAGGAATTGACGTTGGAATCCAACGTGGCCGTGATCGCTGCAATGCCCGGGGACTTGAGAGGTCAACGTAGCTGTAGCTACTCCGTTGCCTGTGGCCTTAGTAACTGTAACACTGCCCAAGCTCCCCAGACTGGTCTCGAAGAGCACCACCGTCCCATCAGCCACACTGTTAAGATAATTCTTGGGAGAATCAAGAAGGCCGTCTCCGCCAAATCAACAAAGCCAAGAGGGCCAATGCCAGTGCTACACAAACATAGCCAGCGAAAACAAAGAAAGGCTTTGTCCCTTCCACGGTGCCTGAAGTGGCAGTGGGTGCGGGGGTAAACATTGGCGTCAGTGCGGTTGTCGGTGTTGGCAATGCCGTTGTCGCAGTGGGAGATGGTGACATCACCGTGGCTGTAGCTGGCATTGGGGGGGCTGTCGGCAGAACTGTGGCCAATGTTGGCGTTAGCGATATCTTTGTGGCTGTGGCCATTGGCAGCACCGGAGTCGGTGTCAGCGTCGGTGGCATTGGAGTTGGCGTCGGCTGCCCCGGCACTAGTGTTGGCATAGGTTGCGCCGACGTTGGAGTAAGCGTAGGTGTGTGAGTTGCCTCCCCAGTGACTGGAGTTACATCCCAGATGATGGTCCCAATCGGAAACAAACCGCTGTACAAATTGGTGAGATACCGCCCATCGGCGAAGGCCTCCACCTCGGGCGAGATGGCAATGGACTCTGTCCCGGACCCTGTGTAAACTTTGACCTGTTCGAATAGGACATTGCCTACATTGTCATAAACCCTTACCCTGATCTCGTCGTTCTGCATATCAGAGTAGTCGAAGACAACGTAAACCACGCTTGTCCCAGAGGCGAACTGGGTCACCGCTGACCCCCCAGGGGTATCCGTCATGCGAACATTGGTGATATCCGCATAGATGGTATTGACCAGCAAAGCGCTTAGAAATGTGGCTAATCCAACAGCCCGAGGAATCAATCGCTTTATTCAATAAATTTTTCGCTCCCTCCAAACTCGATGCAAGAACACGATGTCAAGGCTCTCGGGCCAAATGCGTTTTATTCTATCATTTTAGCAAGGGGATGTCAATTCTTAGCCAGCTTCATCAGCAAGGCTTCTAACCCCAAGACATAGCTTTGCCAGCCGAAGCCCGCGATCTGACCGAGGCAGACGGGGGCAATGACGGAGAGATGCCGAAAATCCTCGCGACCCTGGATGTTGGACAGGTGGACTTCGACGGTAGGCAAACCAACGGCCGCGATAGCGTCGCGGATGGCATAGCTATAATGGGTATAAGCACCGGGGTTGATAACCAAACCATCGGCCCACCCAACCGCCTGGTGGATAGCGTCGATGATAGCCCCTTCGTGGTTCGATTGGAAGGTGCGAACTTTGATACCCTTGTCAGCAGCGTAAGCCTGCAACCGCTCGTTGATCTCCTCCAGAGTGACCGAGCCGTAAACCTCCGGCTCCCGCCTGCCCAACAAGTTTAAGTTAGGACCGTGGATAATAAGGATCTTAGCGCTCATCTTTCCCTCAGCTTTTCTAAAACCTCTAAGACCATTGCCTTTGGCACCTTGTCGGTGACCACAACCTGCCCAATAGCTCTGGGCAATACAAAACGCAGCTTCTCCCCCCGTCTCTTTTTGTCGGTGGCCATGGCCTTCCAAACCTCTCTCGGCTCATAACCTTCATAGCGGGTTGGTAAACCAAATCGCTGCAGAAGTGCGGGTAAACGCCCCTCGACCGCCTCGTCGCACAGGCCAAGGGCGACGGCTGTCCTGGTCGCAGCCACCATGCCGATGCTCACCGCCTCACCGTGGCGGAGCGTGAAGCCACTGAGCACCTCCAAGGCGTGGCCAAAGGTGTGGCCCAGGTTGAGCACAGCTCGCCGACCACTCTCATAAGGATCCTCTTCCACGATAGCTACCTTAACGCGGATGGCCTCAGCGATGACCTGTACTGAGCTATGTCGAAGTATGGACAGCAAGGGTTTGTCTCCCCTCTCTTCCAAGTGCTCGAAAAGGCTGGGCGAACCGATCATCCCCGCCTTGATCACCTCGGCCCAACCCGATCGCATCTCTGCCTCGTCGAGGGTGGCCAAAGCGAGAGGGTCAATCAAAACCAACTCTGGCTGTTTGAAAGCGCCGATGAGATTCTTTCCCTTGGGGTGATCCACGGCCACCTTGCCCCCAATGCTGGCATCCACCATAGCCAAGAGGGTGGTGGGCAACTGTACCAGGGACACTCCTCGCATGTAGGTGGCTGCCGCGAAGCCTGCCAGATCGCCGATAACGCCACCGCCCAGGGCCAGCACCGCACCGTATCGATCAAGCCTGCCTTCGATGAACTGATCGTACAAGAGGCCGACGGTGTCCAGGGTCTTGTAAGCCTCTCCATCAGGCACCTGGCAGATGGCTGGCTCGAAGCCCGCTTTTCGCAAGCTTTCGATAACGGTGGCGGCGTACAGATCGCGGACCGTTCGGTTGGTGACCAGGGCCACTCTACCCCGCAACCCCTGCTGGCGCGCCAATTCACCAACCCGCGCCAGAAGCCCTTTGCCCAGATGGATCCCGTAACTTCCTGTTGGCGTGCGCACCACTATCCTTTCCACAGCAGCCTCACCCCAATCACCCAGCACCCTGATCACCCTCTCCGCCACCTCCTCCACCGTCAAGCCCGTGGTGTCAATTTGGTGAGGGGTGCGGCGATAGGCTTCGCGCCGCTCGGCCAGCAGGGTTTCGATGCGCTCTCTCCGATCAGCCGCGTCCAGGAGAGGCCTATCTTCTACTTGGACCAGACGCCGCAAGATTTCCCGAACATCGCAAGTAAGGCACACCAGCAGCCCGCCCGTGCCCAGGGCCTGGCGGTTCTCCTCAGGGATCAGCGCCCCGCCACCGGTGGCGATGACTAGCCCCTGCCTTTTGGCCAACTCTTGGCAAAGTTGGCGCTCCTGTTGACGAAAGAACCCCTCGCCCCGCTGAGCGAAGATTTCAGGGATGGTCATGCCCACCCGCTGCTCGATGAGGGTGTCCATGTCCACAAACTCCCAGCCCAGGCGACGGGCTACTTCCAGCCCCACTTTCGATTTACCGGTGCCCATGAAACCGGTGATGACGATGTTAGCGCAAGTTTGCGACTTGTCACTTGCGCACTTGCTCACTTCCACCTCGACTTCATCTCCTCGATCCTATCTCCCCCCAGCTTCTCCATCAATGCGTCTGTGATTACCCAGGCCACCATGGCCTCGCCGACTATTGAAGCAGCAGGCACTGCGCAGACATCAGAGCGTTGATACTGAGTAGGTGCAGGCTCTCCTGTGATCAGGTCCACCGAGCGCAAAGGTGTCATGGTAGTGGGGATTGGTTTCATGGCTGCACGCACCACGATGGGCTGTCCGTTGCTGATGCCACCTTCGATGCCACCAGCCCGGTTAGTCTTTCTGAAAGTTGCAAGGGCGGGATCCTGTGCCCACCCACTCACACCGTGGGAGCCACCAGGTACGGTCGCCCCTACATTCGGGAAGATCTCGTCCTGCACTTCGGTTCCAGGTAGTCGAGCGTTCTCAAAGGCGGGGCCTATCTCCACCCCCTTGATGGCCGGGATGCTCATCACCGCGCCAGCCAGGTGAGAGTCCAGGCGACGA
>JAUWYT010000224.1 GCA_030615705.1 Chloroflexota bacterium | reverse complement strand
GCGGAGGATCGTCGAGCGCCTGTCTCAAGTCATCATAGAGAGCGCTATTGACACCAATGGCTTGCTCATCGAACGAGCAGGCAATGTACCGCCTGCTACAGCTTATCGCTCTTTCGACTCCGTACATGGGCTGGGCGCGATAGATGATGAGCTTACGGCCAGATTCCACCGCTATGTTGGCCTGCGCATTCGCATCGTTCATGACTACGATGTCCTCGACAACAAGATCGTCTACTACTCAGCGAAGCGACTCCTTGATGATGCAAAGCAGTACATCAGGAGTGTGTACGCCTATCTTCCTGTACTGAGCTCTGTCGAAGTATCAGCCAAAACTAGTGAGGATCAGAAGAAAGGTTAATCAAGGAGGGATTGAGGATGTCTAAGCTGAGGTTGTTCTTCGCGATGCTTCTCCTAGCGCTCGTTGCAGCGGCAGGCGCGATCCTGGGTATAGTCCTCGGCTTGCTCTTGGCTCGCAGGGAGACGCGGGAGGAGATCCTGGCCAGGGTGCGCGATCTGGAGGAGAAGCTAAGAGCCCAGATCGAGGAGGCCAAGCCCAAAATCAGCCAGTCGGTCGAGAAAGGGAGGAAGGTAGCTGTTTCCGGGCTGGAGAGGGCCCAGGAGAAGGTTGACGAGTACGCAGACGCCCTCCAAGCCTCACTGCAGACTGAGGAAACCGCACAGCACGCAACTGGTCAATAGCTAGACAATGATAGATTCCAGGCCAAGTGTCATTGCGAGGAGTGGAGCGACGAAGCAATCTCGACCGTTGACAGCAATTGCACCTTGGGGATTGCTTCGCGGAGTTTATCCTGAGGTATCGAAGGGCTCGCAATGACATTAGTACGTCCTCTCGACAAGAAAGGCGGCTAGTTCCCTCAAATCGTCTTGGGCCTCGTTTTCCACAGCCATGGCATCGAGTTCAGCCAAGGCTTGCTGGTAGTAATCGTTGGCCATTTCCTCCGCGTAGTGGCGCGCCCCCAGGTCCTCCAGGATCTTGAGCGCCACCTCGACGGCCTCCTCGTCAATGGCCTCCCGCTGATAGATCTCCCTTACTTCGACAGAGCTCAGTACAGGCAGACCTTTATCCTCGGTTCTCCCTTCTTCCGCAAGGGCCTGGACGATGGGCAACGTCTTCTTGCGCTGCTGGATGTCGCTGGCCGCCGGTTTGCCCGTCACCTGTGGATCGCCCCAGATGCCCAGGATGTCGTCCACGATCTGGAAGGCCAGGCCAATGTTTTCGCCGAAGCGACGGTAGCGGGCGATGGATTCGGGGTCGCTCCCAGCGACGAGGGCCCCCAGTTGCGCAGCAGCGCTGAAGAGTGCGGCCGTCTTGCCCTGGATCATCGAGAGGTATTGATCCACGTCAACATCTAGACGGGCCTCGAAGCTCAGGTCCAGGTATTGGCCCTCGGTGAGGGCCAGGCAAGCCTCGTCGAGGATCTCAAAAGCTGTGAGCACTCGCCGAGGGGGCACCCCGCTATCGGCCAGGCGTCGCATGGCCAGGTGGGCCAGGGCGAAAAGGCCGTCGCCCGCGTTAATGGCCTGGGGCGGGCCCCAGACTTTCCAGACGGTGAGGCGGCCCCGCCGTAGAGGACTCTTATCCTCGATATCGTCGTGGATAAGTGAGAAGTTGTGCACCAGTTCGATGGCTGCAGCGGCCGGCAAGGCTTGCTCAGGATCGCCGCCGGTCGCCTGGTTGGTCAGGAGGCAGAGGATGGGCCGCAGGCGCTTACCTGCGCCATCCTTGGTGGGAACAAAGCCCTCATCAATCCAGCCCAGGTGATATTGCATCATGCCATAGAAGGACGCCAGTTGAGGATGGGGGAGAGCGAGGGCTTTCCGCAGGTCCGCTTCGATTAAAGGCAGGTATCTCTCAAAAGCGCTTTTCAAGCTCATGGTGGTGTTGTTCCTAACCCGGGCAGGCGGGAACCAAACAAGGTTCAAATCTCATAGAAACCACCAAGACACCAGGACACTAAGTTTTTCAATTTTTTCCTTGTGCCTTTGTCTCTTTGTGGTTAATTTCTTGCGATGTGTGCAAGAATCTGGCTGGTAGGATACTAAAACGCTTCAACAGGGGGACGCTCTTGAGCTCCTGGAGGTTCTTAGCGCCGACGCAGAACATGGCCGTGCGCAGTTCCTCCAGCAGTTCTCGAACCTTTTCACCTACCGCTTCGGGTGAGACGGTAGCTGGTTGCAGGAAGGGTGCGGCTAGGGCTACGGCGTCGGCGCCTAAGGCGATGGCTTTGGCGGCCTCCACTCCGGTTCGGATGCCCCCGCTGGCGATCAAGGTTACCCCAGGAGCGCCTCGCCGAACCATCTGGATGGATTCAGCGGTGGGGATGCCCCAATCGGCGAAGGAGGCGGCGATGCAGCGAGAGATCTCGTTATCGGCCCGGTGCATCTCCACCTCGCTCCAGGAGGTACCCCCAGCTCCAGCCACGTCTATGGCGGCCACGCCGGAGTCCGCCAGCCGCCGGGCTGCCTCCTCGGAGATACCCCAGCCCACCTCTTTGGCGATAACAGGCACAGATAGCCCATGGCAGACCTTCTCGATCCTGGCCAGCAGCCCCGAGAAGTCGGTATTGCCCTCCGGCTGGAGAGCCTCCTGCAGCGGATTCAAGTGTAGAATCAGGCCATCGGCTTCAATCATCTCCACAGCTCGCTGGCAATGCTCGATACTGTAGCCGTAGTTCAACTGCACAGCGCCCAGGTTAGCAAAGAGCAGGATATCAGGAGCCACGGCTCGCACCTGGTAGGTGTCGGACAAATTTGGCTCTTCCAGAGCCGCTCGCTGCGAACCGACGCCCATGCCCAGGCCATGAATTTGCGCCGCCAGGGCCAGGTTCTTGTTGATTGTCTCGGCCTCCTCAGTGCCGCCAGTCATGGAGGAGATGATCAAAGGTACGCTCAGTTCCTTGCCTAGCAAGGTGGTGGAAAGATCGACCTCGTCACGGTTTATCTCTGGCAGGGCCTGATGAACGAAGCGGTATCTTTCCAGGCCCGTGGTCAAATTGCGGAAGCGCACATTTTCTTTTAGGAGGATGCGCAGGTGGTCCGATTTCCGTTGGTCGTGCATGGGCTGGGACCTCCGTAACTTTTTGACGCCGGCGGTGTTCAAATGAATGGATAGGCCGTCCTACGCAATATTACCAGCGGTATCGGTTCTTGTCAAACGCGGGTTTCGGCGAGGAGAGTTGTGGCCAACCCGGGCCTGCAGCCGAAGCCGATTGGGTTTTTGACTATATTGGCCAAGGCTGGTAAAATAAGGGCCAATTATTGCCTATCACTGAGATTCTGATTAGAGGAGGTGAAAGAATGTCGGTATTCGAGGGTGTAAAGGCTGCCATCGTTGAAGTGCTGGGCGTTGACCCAGAGAAGGTCACTCTTGAGGCCAGCTTCCGCGACGATCTTGAGGCTGATTCCCTTGACCTGGTGGAGTTGATCATGGCCTTCGAGGACAAGTTCGGAGGCGAGATTTCCGACGAGGATGCTCAGCAGATCACCACGGTCGGGGAGGCGGTGGCCTACATCGAGAAGCGCATGGTCTAAGTAGCGGGCCTGCGAATGCCGCCAAAACTAGTTTTTGGCGGTTCAGCAGGCTAAGAGCCGAAGTCGGCTGAGTGGGAGCAAACGTCGGTTTGCCCCACCTTGGAGTGCGCCTTGGCGTACTTGGGCTTGTAGCATGGGGATTTCCATCCGCATGCTTTCTGCTTTGCCAATCCTCGTAACTTGGGGGACTTGGCCGTGCGCGCGGACTACGACTACAAAGCGCGCAAGGTCTTCTTGGCACGGCGCTCACACAGAAGTTAGCACGCCCGGCGGGCAGTCTCGGTTATGTTGCCCGTCTCCTGGTAGGTTCTGATAAGGAGCTTCCTTGCCTCTATGGGGTTCATAGCGTATACTTCCCTGTAGGCCATATCTGCCATAGCTGGTGCCCCTTTCGATGTATTTGGTTCCATAACCATTCTACTTGAGGAGCACCAGTTTTGTCCAAGATTTGTCCAATCACCTGGTAACGATGTCTTGGGGCAAATACCGCGGGAAGTTGCTTCTTGGCCCAATTTGTGCCATAATGATGATGCAATCCCAATTTGAGGCCGGGCTGT
>JAUWYT010000032.1 GCA_030615705.1 Chloroflexota bacterium | reverse complement strand
AGTGCCTGTAGAGGACGAAGCTGCAGTAGAGGAGAGGCCTCGCATTCTGGAGCCACCCAAGACAGGGGTGGAGATCGTGGAAACGGTGGAGCGGAAGGGGACCCTCTATCACACCATGAGGGATCTGCGCAACGGCAACGAGGTTCGCAACGTAAGCCGCTCCTCGGCCCGGCGGCTGTGGCAATATGCCATCACCCAGAAGGAGCAGCATCCTGTCCAGATAGACCAGGTGGACTGGCGTGGCGACATGGGCCTCTGGAAGAAGAAGCGGCGGGCGGGCAAAGTGCGCTACGACTTTGTCCAGCGGGACGCCGAAGGCCAGCTCCGCGTCTACTACGGCGTGACGGAGGAGGGCCTGCACGGCGAGTGGAGGCAGTTGCTGGAGGAAAAGGAGCAGTGAGGGGATTCGCAGGATGAGACATGGACGGAGGGATGAACCATGAGCACAAGAGTGGCCGAATTGGCGGTGGACGAATTCAAGCGGCTGCTTGAAGAAACGGTGGAGCAAAAACTGCTGGAGATGTTTGGCGATCCAGATGAAGGGTTGGAGTTGCGTGAGGGGATCAAGGCCAGACTCCGACGCTCCTTAGAGGCGCAACGCCGTGGAACCAGGGGCATCCCTGCCCAGGAAGTTGCTGCTCAACTTGGCCTGGAGTGGTAACGTGTACAACCTGGAGTGGATGCCCGAAGCCAGGGATGACCTGGGCAGCCTGGACAAACCCATAGCCCAACGAATTCTCAACAAGCTCCGTTGGTTGGCAGAGAATCTCGATGCAATAACGCCGGAGCCGCTGACTGGCGAGAGGACGGTCTGTTCAAGCTGCGGGTTGGCAGCTATCGAGCCCTCTACACCGTCAACCGGACCGAACAGCGACTCACTGTTCATCTCATCAAGCACCGGCGCGAGGTCTATAAGACGCGATAGGCACCGGTTGAGCTGTGCTCACCTTTCAGCAGTTCCATGCCCCCTTGGCTCAGGGTGAAAGAGCGAGGCGTGCAAGCAGAGATCATCTCCATTGGGACAGAATTATTGCTGGGTGCCATCGTGGACACCAACGCGGCCTATGTCTCCCGACGTCTGGCCGAGATTGGCATTGATCTGTATCATCGCGTGACAGTGGGGGACAATGAGGGGCGCATCGCCCGCTGCATCGAAGAGGCTCTGAGGAGGGCCGATGTGGTGCTCTGCACCGGCGGGTTGGGCCCCACGGTGGACGATGTCACCCGCCAGGCCGTAGCACGGGCCACGGGCCGGGAGCTGGTGCTGGACGAGGAGATGCTGGGCTGGATCGAGGAGCGCTTTCGTGGCTGGGGCCATCCCATAAGCGAGAACAATCGCCGCCAGGCGTTCAAGCCCGAAGGTGCCATCGCCATCGAGAACCCGGTGGGGACGGCGCCCATCTTTATCGTCCAGGACGAGCGGGGCGACGTGATCGTGCTACCCGGCGTGCCCCACGAGATGGAGCATCTGATGGAGCACGAGGTGATTCCCTACCTCAAGGGCAAGCTAGGTCACCAGGAGGTGATCAAGGCCCGAGTGCTGCGCACGGTTGGTGTTGGGGAGTCGCAGGTGGACTCGCACATCGGGGATCTGATGGAGAGCGCCAATCCCACCGTGGGACTGGCTGCCCACCCAGGCCAGACCGACGTCCGCATCGTGGCCAAGGCGGCCAGCGAGGAGGAGGCGGATCGGCTCATCGCGGATATGGAGAGGCAGGTGTGCGAGCGGCTAGGGCAGGTGATCTACGGCGTGGGGAAGGAAACGGTCGCGAAGGTGGTGGCCCGGATGCTGGCCGAACGGGAGTTGACACTGGGCACCGTAGAGTGTGGGGTGGATGGCATCGTCGGCCGTCAGATCTTTAACGCGCCGGATGGCCCCAGCGTGCTAGGGAACAGCCTGATCGCTGACACAGTGGAGGAGGCCATCGGCCTTTTGGATCTCCCTCGGTCGCAGTTCAGGAGGGCGGGCGATTTCTCGGCCGAGGCAGCCCGGGCAGCAGCGCGAGAGGGACGCGCCTTTCTGGAAGTGGATCTCTGCCTGGCGGTGTGGGTGCGAGCGCCCATCGCCGACGATCCAGGAGAGCGGCAGCCCATGCACATCGCCCTCGACACGGGCCAGGAGGTGATCGTCCGGACCTTCCAGTACGGGGGGCACAGCGAGCGAGCCACGGGCTGGCTGGTGAACCGGGCATTGGACATGGTGCGGCGGGTGGTGTTGTAAGAGAGAACCCCTATAGCAGAACATTCAGGTGCCAGGCACTTCCACTGAGGATTTCAAACCAAAAGCGATTTCCAATTGTCTTCCGACGCTGAGCCAGACGATTCTTTCAGAAGTGCCTGGCACCTCAGCAGATCTTGAACTGCTGTGCGAAAGGAGCCCATGCGATACGAACTGACAATTCCCGCCCGCGTCAACATCCTCGGCAACCCCTCCGACGGCGTGGAGGGAGCCCACGCCACCATTTCCGCCGCTATTGACACCTACGCCGGGGCCACCGTCGAGACGGCTAGCGAACTGGTGCTGGAGGCGGTCACCCACGAGGGTGAGACGCTGGCCCGCCAGACCTTCGCGGGGCCCCCACCTTACCCCTACGATGGCCCCCTCGACCTGCTCAAGGGGGCGGTTAACCGGCTCTACGTGTACAGCTCCCAATTCCGCCAGCGGCTGGCAGAGCGCGGCGGTGTGCGCATCGCCACCTGGACCGAGGTGCCGCGCCATTCCGGGCTGGGCGGCTCATCGGTGCTGGTGCTGCTGGCATTGGCAGCCCTGCGCGCTTTCTACGAACTCGACTCTCGCATCCACAACGACTACGTGCTGGCCGAACTGTGCCAGCGCGTCGAGGCGAAGGAACTGGGTATCACTTGCGGCTACGCCGACCGGTACGTGCCTCTCTTCGGCGGCCTGGCCTACCTGGACTATCGCGGCAAAGTCCACCAGAAGCCCATTGGCCAGGAGCCCTTTGTCACCTACGAGCAGCTCCACACCTGGGTACCCGACTTACCGCTCGTCGTCGCCTTCACCGCCGTGGTGCGTGAATCGGGCGACGTGCACAGCGTGATGCGCGGTCGTTACCTCAAGGAGCATGCCGACTATGAACGCGGCGGCTCCAAACCCTTTATGCTCGAGGTGATGGAGCGAGTGGGAGCCACCGCCTGGCGCGGCAAGATGGCGCTTCTGCGCGAGGACTGGGCCGAGTTCGGACGGTTGATGGGGGAGAACCACCGCCTGGTGGATGAGATGATGACCTACTGTGGCCTGCCTGGAGGCGCGGGAGAGGCCAACAAAGCGCTCATCCAGGCGGCGCTGGCGGCCGGCGCGTTGGGAGCCAAACTGACCGGCGCGGGCGGTGGAGGCTCCGTCTTTGCTCTGGCCCGGCTGGGTCACGAGGACGAATTAGTTGAGGCCCTGCTCGCCGCCGCGACCGCCGCAGGGCTGGAGGACGCGCGGGTGTGGCGGGCCCACGTGGACCGGCATGGACTACGGGTGAGAAGTCTCGAGGGAGGGAACTGATTCGTGTTGGACGAGCAGTTCGGGGCGGTAGATGCAGCGGATAAACAATGGATAAACGGATCAGAGCGCGGACGTATCCGCTTATCCGCTTCCATCCGCTGCGGCAAAATGATGGGTGGCGAGTATCCCTGGGAAGCGGGAGAGTATGGGGAAGGGCAGGTGGCGGTGAAGATTGTGGATGCATTGGATGAGGAGTGGTTTGGGGTGGTGGAAGGAGATGAGTAAGGAGCATCGCAATGAGAGACCCGAGAGATTGGGATGAACAATACTTGCTCAATCTGCCAGTAGGTGAATTTGACTGGCTGGAAGTCAAAGGGCGGCGGGGCCTAGATCTCACTCTGGATGGAGTGCGCCAGAAAGATGTGCGAGCGAATTTGTCGAAGGCCATCTCTGCGTTTGCAAACAGCGGGGGCGGGATTATCGTCTTTGGTCTGAGTAATCCAGTGACTCAATGGCAAGTGGATGACGGAGGTATCGAACTCGTAATAAAGAAACCGAGTACCCGCGAATGGCTTGAGGACATCATCCCAACGTTGGTCGAGGTTCCACTTACCTCTTTCAACGTCTATGCTATCCAGTGGTCTTCTGAGAGTTCTCAAATGGGTCCTGGAAGAGCGATCTTCGTCATTCGGGTGCCAGATAGCGAACAAGCACCTCATCAAGCGATTGATAAGAGATAATATGCCCGCGTTGGCGGAAAATCCCGACCCATCGGGCATCGACTCGTTGCAGACATTTTCGGGCGCCGACGATATCCGCAGATTGATGTGGAGTTTACTATTGAGTCAAGTACTTACATAGAACAAGATATAGTAGATATACCACTCTTGACACAGCCGCCTAAGGAAAGACGGAAGATAGAGTTAATTATTTTTGCCAGAAACGTTGGACGTATATATGCTCAATACGTGAATTGCTTCATCTACCTTCCAACCTCTCTTGTTCCGGAGACGGAGTTGCGGCTTCAGGATGCCAGAATAGAAGAGATTGATGGCAAATCCTATTTTGTCTGGTACAGAGATAACACCCGTAGAGACGTGCTCAAATATGAATCCTTTGGGCCAACCCAATATGGTCCGTCGTGGTTTGATCCCATACTGCCCACTCTGGCTCATATTTGGAAGTGGGAGTTGCCGGGAAGATTTTGATGAACTCGACTTGAGAAGCGATGCGAAAATCTTTTGGGAAGTATATGCTGATAACGCACCAAAGACGACGGGTAGCGTCATGATTCGAGATATTGAATTTGTCTCCAGGGAATAAACTGCATGACTGAACTCACCTTCCAACAAGGCCTCTGGGCCGACTTTACCACCCAGCGACCCGAACCCGGCGACGAAGCCCCGTGCTACGGTGGCACCGGCCGAAGCGAGGACAAACTGCGCCATTTCACCGGCACGCCCTTCTACCAGGCGCTGCTGCCGGAGACGCAGTACACGCTTCGCATGCGCTATATCCGGCGATACGATTGAAGGAGGAGATGAATCATGGCTGAAACGACTTTCTGGATCCGAGACCGCTTTCCCGTCCTTTACGAAAGTGGCGAGGCAAAAGCCGTTCTGGTGGACATCACCTCGTTCGCTCAGATGGAGCTCATCATGGACAACCTGGTAAACCGCGAGGAAGAGCCAGAAGATGCCATCCTGGCTGCTTCCGCCGTTCTGCAACGGCTGGTAGCCCAAGCTCGGCAGGAACCGCCCTCGCCTGATTGGGAGCGGGACCTCGATGAGCTATAACGTCGTCCTCATCCCTCATTCAGGCACAGTGTCAGACATGAGCACCATTACCTTCCAACAACCGCGATGCTGAAACTGGCTTTCGTCTTCGGGCTTATCATCCTGCTGCTCAGCCGTCGCTGGAACCTGGGGTACGTGTTGCTGCTGGGCTCAGCCTTGCTGGGGCTGCTCTTCGGCCTCCCTGCGCCCGAAATACTGGAGCAATGGTTGATTGCGGCGCTCGATCTCAAGACCCTCCGCCTGGTGGCAGCGGTGTTGCTCATAACCACCCTGGGCGAGTTGTTGAGGGAGGTGGCCAGCATGCAGCAGTTGGTCAGTTCGCTGCAGGAGCTCGTCACCGATCGTCGGGTGGTGCTGGCGATTATCCCCGCTTTCATCGGGTTGCTGCCCATGCCGGGCGGAGCGATGCTCTCTGCCCCCATGATCCAGGAGATCGGCACCGAACTGAAGCTCAGCCCGGAGCGGAAAACCTACCTCAACTACTGGTTCCGCCACGTCTGGGAGTATATCTTCCCGCTGTACCCGGCTCTGGTGCTGGCAGAAGGAGTGCTGGGTATTCCGCTCTCCCGATTGATGCTGGCCCAGGCTCCTCTCACTCTGAGCGCGATCGTGGCCGGTGCTCTTGTGGGCCTGCGTCAGATCGACCGGCCGGGGGAGGCCGGGACTGCGGTCGGGGAGGCGGGACGATGGCATAGCCTCCAGGTGATGGCCCTCAGCATCTGGCCAATCGCGCTGGTGATCATCCTGAGTCTCGGTTTCAGAGTAGAGCTGGCGCTGAGCCTGGCGGTGGCTGTGGTCCTGGTGGCGGCCGTCAATCGGGTGAGGCCTCGCCCTCTGGGTAGGGTGCTGCACCGGGGTCTCTCCCCTCGCACCGCCCTGCTCGTGTTCAGCATCATGATCTTCAAGCAGATGGTGGAGGTCAGCGGCGCAGCCGACGCGCTCTCAGCGACCCTTATGGCCTGGAGGATCGCGCCGGTCGTGGTCGCTGTGGCCGTACCTTTCGCCCTGGGGATGTTGACTGGCTGGGCGGTCTCGATGGTGGGGATCAGTTTCCCGCTGTTGCTCCCTTTCATCTCCGGCAGTGAGGTCTACCTCAACCATGTGGTGCTGGCCTTCGCCGCTGGTTTTATTGGCGTACTCCTCTCACCGGTGCACCTCTGCCTGGCCCTGACGCGGGATTACTTCCACGCCGATTGGGCACCGTTGTATCGGCTGCTGTTACCCTCGGTGGCCTTGTTGGGGTTAGCGGCCGTGGGATTGTGGTTCATCGTTGGGCTCTGATTGGGAGGTTTCCATGATCACTGTGGGTATCCTAACCATCAGCGATAGCAGCTATCGCGGGGAGCGGGAGGATTTGAGCGGGCCGCTCATCCGCGAGATGGTCGTCGAGCACCTGGGAGCTAAAGTGGAACTGGAGGCGGTGGTGCCCGATGAATTCGACATAATCAAGGGAACGCTAATGGTGTGGTCCGATGAAGTGGGCCTTGACCTGATCCTCACCACCGGGGGGACGGGCTTCGGGCCGCGGGACGTTACGCCCGAGGCCACCAGGGTGGTTATCGAGCGGGAAGCGCCGGGATTGGCTGAAGCTATGCGGGCCAAGGGCCTTGAGATCACGCCCCATGCCATTCTCTCTCGCGCTGTAGCTGGGATCCGAGGCCATACGCTTATCGTCAACCTGCCAGGCAGCCCCAAGGCGGTGCGGGAGGACCTGGAGGTCATTTTACCGGCCTTCCCGCACGGGATCGAACTGCTCAAAGGGGGCAGGGGGGGACACGAGTACCAAGGCTATGGTGGATGAGGTGCCCTTTGCACAGGACAAGACACCCCACACTGAAAGTGTGGGGTGTTGCTGTTTAGGCCGGAATTCCTGGCGAGGATACGGGTAGGGGCAAACCCCTTGCGGTTGCCCTAAGGTCGGGTAAAGGCAAGCCTTACTTGACGGGGGCACCTGAACGGATGCGAGCACCGAAGATCAGGTGTATCTCACGACCTCGAATCGGTAGAGCTTTATCGGTTCGTCGGGCCTTATGCCGGCCTTGCGCCGGGCGATGTCCACCTGGTACTCCACCGTGTCTACCCCCTCCAGGTCCGGCAGCAGGAGCCCCTTTCGCCAGTCCCTGGCGCTTTGCACGATGACGCCGTAGCGCTTGGGATCCAGTTCCTCCATGCTCTCCACCGGCTCAGGCTCGCCGAGGACATCCACTTTGATGTCCAGATCGGCAAGTTCCTCCGGCCTGATCGGCGGGAAGCGGGGGTCGCGCGTGGCGGCGGAGATGGCGTTCTGGATCACCTCCTGGGCCACGTTGGCTTGAGTCGGCTCGATGGTGCCGATGCAGCCCCGCAGCATCCCGTGCTTGTGGATGGAGACAAAGGTGCCGGCCCGCCCTTTCGTTTCTGGACTCAACTCTCTTGGAGGCTCGATGGTACGCCGCTCACGGACGTGGGTTTCGATGGTATCTTTGGCTAGTTGAGCAAGAGGATGTAAGGTTGGCATGAGAAGCCTCCTCGATTATGGCAGCGCTCATAGGATGGCCGTGTTGCTGCGTTTCTCTTACCGATTCTGTCTGTATTATACATCTCTTGCCTGAGTTGTCAATCGCAGCAAGCCGCTACGACCCCAGCACCTGCCGGGCGATGACCAACCGCTGGATCTCGCTCGTCCCCTCGGCGATGGCACAGAGCCGGTTGTCACGGTAGTAGCGCTCGACGTCGTACTCCTTCATGTACCCATAGCCGCCGTGGATCTGAAGGGCCTTGTAGCAGGCTCGCTCCGCAGCTTCGGAAGCGTAGAGCTTGGCCATGGCTGCCTCCTTGGTGAAGCGCATGCCTTTGTCCTTGAGCCAGGCAGCCCGGTAGACCAGGAGCCGGGCAGCGTCAATCTCAGTGGCCATGTCGGCGATCATCCACTGGATGGCCTGAAAGTTGGCAATGGGCTGGCCGAACTGCACCCGTTCCTTGGAGTAAGCGACGGCCTTCTCGAAGGCGGCCTGGGCCAATCCCACCGCCATGGCTCCGATAGCGATGCGCCCCCCATCGAGGGTGATCAGGAATTGTTTGAAGCCATCCCCCTCTTTGCCCAGGAGGTTCTCTTTGGGAACCCGGCAGTCGTCGAAGAAGAGTTCGGAGGTGACTGAGCCCTTAAGACCCATTTTCTCCTCTTCGCGCCCGGGGCGAAAGCCCGGAGTGTCCTTCTCTACTATGAAATTACTGATGCCTCGCGTGCCCTTTTCTGGGTCAGTCACGGCAGCTATTATCACCACCTCGGCTATGGAACCGTTGGTGATGAAGATCTTTTGACCGTTGATGACCCACTCGTCGCCATCTAGCACGGCCCGGGTCTTGGTCGCTCCCGCGTCGGAGCCTGCTTCCGGCTCCGTCAGGCCGAAAGCGCCCAGCTTTTCGCCCCTAGCCATGGGGACGAGGTACTTCCGTTTCTGCTCCTCGGTGCCGAAGAGGTAGATGAGCTCGCAGGCCAAAGATGTGTGGACATCCAAGGTTATGGCGGTGGAGCCACACGCTCGGGCGATCTCCTCCAGGGCGATGGTGAAGCTGACGTTGTCGGCTCCAGCCCCACCGTATTCCTCAGGGATGGGAAGACCCAATAAGCCCAGAGGGGCCATCTTGTGTATGGTCTCCCAGGGGAACTCCCCGGTCTCGTCCGTCTCCTGGGCAATGGGCATGATTTCCCTTTCGGCGAAATCTCGCACCATCTTGCGGATCATCTGTTGCTCCTCGGTGAGTTCGAAGTCCATCTTTGATTCCTCCTTGGTCGGATGGTCAGTTGGTCAGATAGTCCTTGGTCATTGGTTCATTGGTCATTTTGATGATCACCTTATCGTCAACAACTCTCATCTCCTCGTCCAGGACTCGCAGGCGGGCCATGGTGGAGAGAAGATAGAGCCCAACCTCGATCTGGTATTCGCCTGAAGGCGCTTCGTAGGAGAGGCGAACTGAGTGGACATCTTCGATGATTTCACCCTCCTTCCACTGGCTAGTAGGATAGGTACCGTGGACAGGCCCTATGTCCTCCTGGCCCCATATCCGTTGCTCTTCATCGAGGATGTGGACGAAAACGGTGTAGTCCTCGTCCATCCTCTGCAGGCACTGCCAGGTGAGGGAGAGCTCCAAGGCCTCTCCGGGGCGAAGCTGCCGTCGGTCGAGGCCGGATCCTAAAAGCAGGATTCGGTTATCGAAGTTGATCGCCGGGCCGCCAGCCAGAGGGGTGCTGCGTACTTGAATGGGCCGCAGGGGGCACCACTCGCTCGGGGGAGCCAGCCAATGGCTCCTCACCGGCAGCATCTCGCTCGAACCGTGGCTTAACCCCACCAGCAAACCGACCTCACCGGTGGTTGAAGGCATTATCAGGTCGTGGCTCGTCTGTACAATCTGGCCCACCCCCCAGCACGAAATCGGATACTGACCGAAGAGGGGAGGGACATTCTCTTGCCAGAAGGCACTCCCGGCCTCATCAACCATCTGCAAGGCGATGTTATAGTCCCCTGTGCCTTCGCGCAGCCTCTGCCAGTACAGGGTCAAGGTTGCCTGTCCATTAGGGCGGACGAAGCTGGGCCGATCGTAGCCCAGTAGAATCAGCTCATCGCGGTGCCCTGAGCCCTCAGTCCTTGGGCCCTGTACTTGTCG
>JAUWYT010000279.1 GCA_030615705.1 Chloroflexota bacterium | reverse complement strand
TTCGGCGCGCTTCCAACTTCTGGAAGCGTCCACACAGAACATCGAGCGGCTGATTGATGAATTGACACTGGCGGTCCAGACCGCCCGGCAACAGGAGATCACGCAGGAAATGCAAGAACTGGCTGCCGGCGCAGGGCTGATCGGCCCGCAGTGAAGCCAGGGATTGGAAATCCCCGGCTGAAACTGAGAAGTGCCCTCAGGCACTGGATTGGCGGCTCTGGTACTGCCACCGGCCAGGCCAGGGAATTGGAATCTGATGTCGTAACCACAAGCCAGGCCCAGGTACCACGTCCTGGTCGCCGTAGGTGACGGGGAACAACTCCGTCTGCTGCTGGCGATAGCGGTGGGCTTGCTGATGGGCCTGGCCGTGCCGGATGGTTCGCCCACCCACCCCCACGCCCAGCCCGGCACCAACCGACACGCCCACATCCACACCCACACCTACATCTGCGCCTGCGCCGACGCTCACCCCCACGCCGGTGGTCGCCGTCGTGTCGGGCACGGGCGGGCGTGGCCTGTTCCTGCGCTGGACGCCGGGCGGTGCCATCGCCGGGACGCTGCGCGAGGGCGAGTGTGTGGAATTACTATACGGCCGCGAAACCACGGACGGCGTGGAGTGGGTGGAAGTGGGCGACGAACAAGGGCGCATCGACTGGGTGGCAGCCGAGTACGTCACGCCACAGTAGACTGCTCAATTGCGTTTGCGTTTTGCGCATTGCCGAGTATAGTCGACACACAACACAAGGAGCGCACAATGAAATTCATCAACCTGCTTCTGAAAGGCATGGCCGTCGGGGTATCCAACGTGATCCCTGGCGTCAGCGCGGGCACCTTCCTGGTATTGCTCGGCATCTACGACGAACTGCTAGAGGCAGTCGGCAATTTCCTGACCAATAAGAGCCGGAGGAAAGACTACTTTTTGTTCTTGCTGCCTCTCGTGATCGGAGCCGCCGGTGCCATCCTGGCCTCTGCAAATCTGATCACCTTCTTGCTGCAACGGTATGCAGCGTCGACGCAATTCTTCTTCATCGGACTCATTCTCGGTGGCATTCCGACTGTGCTCAGGATGCATGACGATATGAGACCTTCCATGCCCAAGGTGGTGGCGTTTGTCCTGGGGTTGGGGCTGGTGGTCCTCCTGGCGCTGGGAGAACGGCGTGGGATCAGGGGACACTTCCCTGCTGGCACCACTTCCCTCTGGGCGGGAGCCCCTCCGGGCCAGAGCCCTTGGGCCGGCGGCCTTGGGCCGGAGGCTCTGCTGGCCCTGTCCTTCTTCGCCGTGGTTGGTTTTTTTGCCGGGGGTGCGATGGTGACGCCGGGGGTAAGCGGTGCGTACATTTTCCTGCTGGCAGGAACATACGGGCCGATTATGAAGGCTCTCGCTTCCCTGACCCAACCTCCCGTTCACTGGGGGGTGATCGTCGCCGTAGCGATAGGAGCCGGAGTGGGAATCCTGGTTTGCTCCAGGTTGATTAACATGGCCCTGAAGCGGCAGCCGGCCGTGACCTTCTATGCCATCCTGGGGTTGATCTGTGGTTCGCTTGTCGGCCTTTGGCCGGCAGAGTTGGACGTTTCCGTATCCTCTCTCGCTGGCATACCAACTCTGGTGTCCGGCGTTGCCATCGCCCATCTGCTCGGCAAGCTGGCCGGGGACAGATCACCCTAGTCGCACATCGCGAGAAAGGGATGTAAGCATGCTGATTCAGCTTTCTGCCGCTGTCCGAACGGGTAGTCGCCCTTGTGGCTGGGCTCTTCTTCGCCTACATCAACTACCGTGAGGCCAAGGTGACGGGTCGGACCCAAAACGTCATCGTCGTCATCCTGGTGGTCATATTGGGAACCTTCGCTCTCTGGGGCCTCTTCAACATTAACCCCTCCTTGCACCGACCCTTCTGGCCTTACGGTTGGGAGCCGGTCGTGGGCACCGTTGGCCTGATCATCGTCTCCTTCACGGGCTTCGAAAAGATATCCACCCTCGCCGAGGAGCTCAAAAGGCCCGGTCGAAACCTGCCCCTGAGCATCGTAGGCTCGGTGATCGTGGCCACCGCCCTCTACGCCCTGGTCGTCTTCGTGGTCACGGGGGTGGTCTCGTATGAGGTGATCAACCGCATAGACGGCTCCCTGGCCAAGGCGGCCAGCACCTTCATGGGCCTGTGGGGAGGGGTGGGGCTGGCCTTCGCCCTTCTCCTGGTCACCGCGTCTTCGGCCAACGCGGCCATCATGGCCTCCTCACGCATCAACTTCGCCATGAGGCGGGACGGGATCATGCCCCGATGGTTCGACGAGATCCACCCCCGCTACCGAACGCCCTATCGATTGATTCTGCTCACCAGCGGCCTGGGCCTCCTCATGGCCCTCACCGGCCGGGCCGAGGCCCTGGCCGAGATCTCCAGCGCCTTCTTCATGGTCTCCTATACCTTCTTGAGCCTCAGTTGCCTGGTCATACGGCGGGCCAAGCCCGCCTGGTACAAGCCCGCTTACCGCATCCCTCTCTACCCTGGTTGCCCGTCGTCGGCGGGACCCTGTGTCTCCTGGTCATCACCACCATGGAGAGGGCACTACAGTTCGCCGGCCTGGTCCTGGTGCTGTCCGGCGTCGCCTGGTACTATGCCTGGGCGCGGGATAGGACGAAGGTCGAGGGGGTGCTAGGCCCCTTGCTCCGGCAGGAAAGGATAAGGGCCCATGCTGCCGAGATGAGCCTGACGGGGGGACGCGAGATCCTGGTCCTGGTGGCCAAGCCCAAAACGGTCAAGAGTCTGGTTGCCCTCGCCTCTGCCATCGCCCGAGGGGAGGGAAAAGGAGCGAGGATAGCTGCCCTGAAGATCGTGACCGTCCCCCTTCAGACGCCGCTACACGCTGCTCAGGAGTACGCCGTCCGCCAGGAGCGCAAGGAGAGGTCGATCCTGGACCAGGCGGTGGAGCACGGGAAGACGCTGGGCGTCGACGTCCGGCCTTTGCTCAGGGCAGCTCACCACTTGCCGACGGGCATCCTCTCCATCGCCGAGTCAAGGGACACGGGCCTGATCCTGGTGGGCTTGTAGGAACCCCCTTCCCGCTCTGACGTCGAGACGCACGTTGCGGGGGCCGTCATTCGGGGCGCGAAGTGCAACGTGGCGGTTCTGAGGGATGGAGGCCTCGACGAGGTGCGCAGCATTCTGATCCCGGCTGCCGAGGGAATCCACGCCAGGTTAGGGCTGCTCTTAGCCTGCGCCATCGCCG
>JAUWYT010000056.1 GCA_030615705.1 Chloroflexota bacterium | reverse complement strand
GGACAATGACCCACAACGACCGTCGTATCTGCTTCAAGTCTGCCTCTCCACTACGCCAATCTACCCCTCCGTCAACAACCCTCCCGCAGGTTTGGAACCTGCGGGAGGGTCAGGCAGACATCAGCGCGTCTATCTGCACGTCCGCTGAACCACTGAAGCCCCTTCAGTGTGATCACTCCCCTCAGCGCCTCAGTGATCCAAACCCTCCACCACCCTAGTCTCGTCCTCCGTCAGCCCATACAACCCATACACCAGCGCATCAATCTCCCGGTCGCAACCCTCCCGCAGGTTCCAAACCTGCGGGAGGGTTGTTGACGGAGGGGTAGATTGGCGTAGTGGAGAGGCAGACTTGAAGCAGATACGACGGTCGTTGTGGGTCATTTTCCCCACCCGTCAGGGACGATAGGGTAGGTTTGAATCGCGAAACGCGCCCTTCGACGGGCTCAGGGCAAGCGAAAGGCCACGAAAGTCGAGAAATGCTTTCGTGGCCTTCGTTTTCCCCCACAAGGGGATCGGAGAAAGTCCTGTTAGTTACCCAGATCCACCAGACCGTGCCGCAGGGCGGTGACCACAGCATGCGTCCGGTCGTTGGCCTGGAGCTTGGCGATGATGGTGCTGACGTAATTCTTGATGGTGCCCTCGGTCAGGTGCAGCCGGGCACCGATCTCCTTGTTCGATAACCCCTCAACCAGCAGGTGGAGCACATCCTCCTCGCGGGGGGTGAGGGGTTCGATGATGGGCTCGTCCTGCGCCGACCGGGCGGCGGGGCGGGCCGGTGCCTGAGCCGCCAATCGCTGGAACTCGTTCAGCACTTTGCGCGCCACGCCGTGATCAACCCGCGATTCTCCCCGCACCACGCCCCGGATAGCCTCTACCAGCGTCTCGCCGGTAGCGTCCTTGAGCAGGTAGCCCTTGGCCCCAGCTTTGATTCCCTCGAAGACCAGATCGTCGGTATCGTACGTAGTAAGGATGATCACCTGGGTAGCGGGCAGTTCCGCGCAGATGTGCCGCGTGGCCGGGATGCCTCCCAGCCGAGGCATCTTCAGGTCCATGAGCACTACATCGGGCCGGAGAGCGCGGGCCAGGGCCACCGCCTCTTTCCCGTCGCCGGCCTGACCCACCACCTCGATCCCTGGCACGTACTTGAGGATCGTCGTCAGCCCCTGGCGGACGATCTCCTGGTCGTCTACGAGGAGAACCCGGATCGCACTCACTACACGTCACCTTTTCAACAGAACCCAAGACTTCGGAAGTTTCAGAAACTTCCGAAGTCTGGCAATGGTCAGCTTTCTAACGAACACCGAACCTCTGTCCCGCCACCAGGACGGCCTCTCACCTTAAGCGTCGCCCCGATCATCGCCGCCCGTTCTTGTATCCCGGTCAGGCCGTAGCGGTCAGGGTCTACGGCAGCGGGATCAAAGCCCACACCATCGTCCCGGACCACCAGGTCAATCCGGTCGTTGCCAAAGGCCAGGCGCACGGTCACCTGTTGGGCGGCGGCGTGACGCTCCACGTTGGTCAGCGCCTCCTCGGCGATGCGGAAGAGTGCCTGGACTTCTTCATCCGTCAGGTCGGGCTCCTGGCCAGCTATGCTAAGGTCAGCCTGCACGCCGGTCCGCGCCTGGAAAGCCTGGAGGGTGCCCCGCAGCGCGCCGACCAGGCCCAGCGTCTTCAAGGGATCGGTGCGCAGGGCCTGGATGGCCTGCCGTGACTCCTGCAGCCCGTTTCGGGCCAGGGCCGAGACCTCGTTCAGGGCGTCCTGGGCCACGGCGGGATCGTGGGCCATCAGGGTGCGGAGCGCCTCCAGTTGCACAGTCAACGCGGTCAGGGAATGGGCCAGCGTGTCGTGCAGGTCGCGGGCCAGTCGGTTCCGCTCGCGGCTGACGGCCAACTGCTCCACGGTGGCAGCATGGCGGCGCAGGCGTTGGTGGGCGGCTTCCAGTTCGGCGTGCTGCTGCCGCTCTCGCTGGGCCAGGATACTGACGATGAGGGGCACCAGGTACAGCAGGGCAATGCGGGATAGCGCCCCCATGAAAAAGGCTCGAGCGAGGATGTCCTGCTGCAATGCCCAACAGCCGGTGCCCAGGTGTAGAATCGTGGCCCAGGTGCTCCCCCACACAGCGCCCCGCCGGCCATAGCCCCAGGCCAGCAACACCAGGGGGATGAGCAAGAAAAAGAAGGGCTCCGTCAGCGGTGCTTCCATCAGGTGACGGCCCACTGGCCCTGGCAAGTCCAGGTGTTCGAGCCAGAAAAACCGCCGCTCGAAAAAGAAGGGGACTGATAGCAGGCTCTCAATGAGCACGTCCAGGCACAGGGCCAGGGCCAGGAATCGCTGACCCAGAGCCTGCTCCAGCCAGGGAGGCAGCACCAGCAGGGCCAGCAGCAGTGTGGGGGCTGCGCGCAGCAGGATTGCCAAGTGGGCTGATGTTCCCAACCCCAGTGCCACCAGTAAGCCCAGGCTAAGGAAAGCTATCTTGACGATCAGTGTCAGGCGAAAGATGCGCAGCGCCTCGCGCACAGCCAATGGCTGTTCCATAGAGAACCTTTACCCCTTTTCCTGGCTCAGATAAGCATCAATGGCCTCTTTTAGCTCTGCCGGCTTGAACCCAAATGGCCCCTGACCGCCGGCGTAGACCACGCGTCCATCCAGCCCGATGAGGTACAACCGGTCGGGCATGGCAGCGTAGGCCGTCATGACCTCGTCGTCCATCTCGTCCACGTAAGTCCGTATGCCATATTGCAGCGCTGTCTCGCACATCCCCGCGACCTTCCTGCGCTCCTCGATGGTCTGGGGGTCGTAGATCCCCTGCTTGACGTGCCCAGCAAGCCCACCGAGTTTACCTGGGAGTTTACCCAACCTGCTGAGCTTGCCGAGGGACCATCCGTCCTCCGGATGCGCCTCACGAATGTAAATGACCAGGAACTGCACGCGCTCGTTGTACTGAGTGTACAAGTCACGGAGGCTCACGGCCCCCTTGACAAAGGGCGGTCAGGTGAAGCTCCCGAAGACCAGAGCCACCGGTTTTTTACCCCTGAAGTCCGAGAGACGCACCGCGTTCTCGCCGTTCACGTCGCGCAGTTCGAAATCGGGAGCCACGTCTCCCACTTTTGGCGCGAGAGGCTCGTAGCGCCTCTGCCAGGCTCTCTGACTCTTAAGACTCTGATTTGGTTTGGTCATGATTGTCCCCATTTTGATTCTTTCAGCGACTATTCATACCGCAGCGCCTCAATGGGCCGCAGGCTGGCCGCTCGCCAGGCCGGATAGATGCCAAAGACAAGCCCGACGGCGGCGGCAAAGCCAGAGGCCATCAGCACCGTGTCGACGTCCACCACGGGGGTCAGATCGGTGGACAGGTTGCCGATCAGAGTGGAGGTGATGACCCCTAAGACGATGCCCAGCAAGCCACCTATCAGGCTCATCACCAGCGACTCGATCAAGAATTGGGTCAGAATATCCCGTTTGAGCGCGCCCACTGCTTTGCGAATGCCGATCTCCCGCGTCCGCTCCGTCACACTCACCAGCATGATGTTCATGATCCCGATCCCGCCCACCACCAGCGAGATGCCAGCAATGGCTCCCAGGAACAGGGTGATGGCGCCGGTGATGACGTCGAGCGCAGCCAGAATATCGGTCTGGCTGAGGATGATGAAATCATCGTCAGCCTGGTAAGCGATGTCATGACTTTCGCGCAGCACTTTTTTGATCTGCGCAGTTGCATCGTCCATCAATTCTTCTCTCTGCGCCTGGCCATATATGGCATGCACCGCCCGATCGCCGCTGCGGGTGCGAACGGGATAGAGCCGGCTCTGCGCTGTCGTGAGGGGCATAAAGACCTGATCGTCCTCACTCATAAACCCCATCCCGCCCTTGCTCGCCAGGACGCCAACCACCTCGTACTGAACACCCCTGATTTTCACGACATTGCCAATGGGGAATTCATCATCGGGGAACAAATCGTCTGCGACGTTGGCCCCCAGGACGGCTACCCTGGCTTTGGCATCCACGTCGTTCTCCGTCAGCCCACCTCCCAATTCCAGGGTCAGGTTGCGAACACCAAAATAGTTAGCGGTGACGCCGGCGACGGTGACGAGGGTATCCCGGCCGCTATGGAGCACCTGCTGGTTGCCTCGTACCTCGGCTGCCACTTCCTTCACCGCCGGAGCGTAGAACGGATCCGCTATCATCTCTACGTCCCTCATGCTCAAGGTCTGATAGCCATCGCTGTTGTCCTGATCCGTCATTATCGTAATCAGGTTTGAACCGATAGCTTGAATCTCGCTTTCGATGGAGGCACTGACGCCGTTGCCGATGGCGAGCAGCGCGATCACGGCAGCCACGCCGATGATGACGCCCAGCATGGTCAGTACGGCACGCATTTTGTTGGTCAGCAGGCTGTCAAAGGCGGTCAAAAGGCTTTCCGTCAGATTCATGTTTCCCCCTCATTTATGCCCATTGTTTTTATCACTCTCGATCAGCCCATCTCTGAGATATACCGTCCGCCGGACGCGTTCGGCTACTTCCGGATCGTGGGTGACGATGACCATGGTGATGCCGCGTGAGTTCAAATCGTCAAAGATGTCCAGGATCTCTTCTCCCGAGGCCGTGTCCAGGTTGCCGGTAGGTTCGTCGGCCAGGATGATGCTGGGAGAGACTGCCAGGGCGCGGGCGATGGCCACGCGCTGTTGCTCTCCGCCCGAGAGTTCGTCCGGCCGGTGGTCGATCCGGTCTCCCAAGCCCACCGCGCGCAGTGCCTCCTCTGCCCGTTGGCGCCGTTCCCGCCGGCCATAACCAGCATACATCAGCGGCAACCCCACCTGCTTGATGGCCGGCGTGCGAGGCAACAAGTTGTAGATCTGAAAGACAAACCCAATTCGCTTGTTGCGCACCCGAGCCAGGTCGTCGTCGCTCATCTGACTCACGTCCATGCCGTCCAGCTTGTACGTGCCGCTGGTGGGTTGATCCAGGCAACCAATCATGTTCATCAGCGTGCTCTTGCCGGACCCGGACGGGCCCATAATGGCCACAAACTCACCTTCCTGGATAGTCAAGTCCACCCCGCGCAGGGCGTGAACCGTCTGCGTTCCCATCTGGTACTCTTTGGTAATCTCGGTGAGTTCGATCAATGACCCAGCCCCCTCATGCCTCTTGGCGGCCCCTGTGTGAAGTCCAACACTTCGCTAACCTCACCAATGGCCAGTTTATCACCCTCTTGCAGGCCGCTGGTGATCTCGGTATTTTTGTTGTCGCGCAGGCCTATCGTGACCTCCGTCTTTACAATTGTGTCGCCCTGAACCAGGTTGACGTAGTACTTGCCCGCCTGGCGGTCGGCGGTGATGGCCCGGTTGGGGACCAGGATCACGTTTTCCCGTTTGGCGGTGACCAATTCGGCGTTGGCCGTCATGCCGGAGCGAATGGGCAGCTCACCGGTATCCAGGCTCAGATGGACCTGGTAAGTCACGATTTCGGTGCCACTCCTGGCTTTGGGAGCGATAGAGACCAGTTCTCCGGTCAGTTCTTCATCCGGCCAGGTTTCCAGGGTGACGACGGCCTGTTGTCCGACCGCCAGGCCGCCGATGTCTATCTCGTCCACGTCCAGCACCACTTCCAGGCTACCCGTGTCCATCAGGTCTACTG
Source organism: Chloroflexota bacterium (assembly GCA_030615705.1). GTDB lineage: Bacteria > Chloroflexota > Anaerolineae > VGOG01 > VGOG01 > JAUWYT01. The sequence goes on along the minus strand of JAUWYT010000056.1, from coordinate 2,487 downwards.
CCAGCCCGTTGGCCCATTCGCCGACCGCGACGTACACGTCTGTCACCACACCGTCAAAGGGAGCCACCAGCGTGGCTTTGGCCAGGTTGCCCTGGGCATCTTCCAGGGCGATTCGCGCCTGCGCCACCTGGGCCTTGGCAATGCCTATCTTTTCGTCCGATGGGCCAGCAAGCAGGATCGCCAGGTTGGCCTCCGCCTGGGCCACTGCGGCCTCGGCTTGCAACACACCTGCTTCGGCCTGCGCCACCGTAGCTTCTGCCTGGACTACGGCAGCCTCGGCCTGGGCGATCTGATCGTCTACGTCATCCAACTGTGCCTGGGCGTTGGTCACCCCTGCCTCTGCCGACGCCACTGTCGCCCTGGCCGAGGTGATGGCCTCCTCTGTCGCGCCCTCCTGGGCTTGCAAATAGCTGATCTCGGCCACGCGGACAGCGATCTCGGCGTTGGCCACCGCGATCTCCATTTGGGTGCTAACGTATCGGGGAGTCCCCGGCCGGCCTTTCACCGCATCTCGTTCTAATTGGGCGTTCCACAGGCTGTTCTTGGCCTGCTCCCAATTCAAGCGAGCCTGCTCCACCGTCTCGGCGTCGGCGCCCTCCAGCAGCGCGGCCAACTGCGCCTGGGCGCTGCTTAACGAGGCCTGCGCACTCTTGAGGTTCGCCTCCGCGGTAACGTCGGCGTCGGCCAGCGCGTCACGGGAGAGCTCGGCCTTGGTCAGGGCACTGTGAGCGCTGGTCAGCCCTGCCTGGGCGTTGGCGATGCTGGCTTTAGCGCTGTCTAGCGTCGCTTCAGCGACCGCTATCTCTTCCTCGGAAGCCCCTTGCCGCAGTTCGGCCAGGTTTGCTTCCTGGATGGCAAGGCTCTGTTCCGCCGAGCGGGCCGCCCGCTGCAGGCTGCCGGACTCCAACTGGATCAGGACATCGCTAGCCTGTACCTCGTCGCCGACCTGGACGTAGACCTCTTCCACCTGGCCAGCGATCGCTAACGCCAGGTGGGCTTCCCGCTGGGGGAGCAGTCGGCCGCTGGCCGTCGCCCCGGCGGAGAGGTCGCCGATGAAAGCGGTAACGGTCTGGTCCAATTCCGGATTAGCCGCCGAGGCAGGGCGTTGCTGTAACTGTGCCAAGGGACGTTCATTGACGAACCAGACAACGGCTGCTACAACCACCACGGCCACTGCAGCTAAGATAATCCAGCGAGTACGCTTGCTTTTCTTTTTAGGCTCCACTTGCATCCCTCCCTTCGTTGTGCCTCTATTTTACCAGAAAACGGCCGTCCGCGAAAGTGCCATCGGTCAGTTCCGGATCCGTGACGAAAGTCATATATTAAAGACACCTGCGCAACACCAATGCCTCCTCCCCAATCAGCCTGAATCCAAACCAGCGATACAATCGTTGCGAGGCTTGATTGTCCTTTTGGCTGTTCAGAGTGATGACTCTGGCTGCTTCCCCTTTGAAGAAAGCGATGGCCTCGGCCATTAGCCGCACCCCAATGCCCCGCCCCTGATGATCAGGGTGCACGGCAACTCGGGCCAGATACCCCCGACCCTCAATTAGGCTACTGAACTGATAGCCGACCACTACGCCATCCAGCTCAGCGACGACAAAGTAGGGGTAATTGGCTAATACGTCCCTGAAGATCTGGGCTGTGTTCTGCCATAACCGGTCAAATGCCGCCCGGTCTAGAGCGACTAACGCTGGGGAATCCTGGGGTTGTGCCGGCCGCACGAACACCTCCTGATTGCCCCGAGAGGGCACGACCCAATCACTCTTGGCGTAGGCCACGATGATGTTGTCAACGACAAAGCCGTGGTCTTGTAAAGGTAAGGTCAGCCACTCCTCGCTCCCGACATAGGTCAAGGTTGTTGCACCCTGGGCACGCAACAATTCAAGGCTGGGAGGCAAGAGAGCCTGCAAGTAGTTGGATACGGGCCATCCGTTGGCCAGGCCAGCGCCTCGCAGGCGGGCCAAAGGAGGACGGCGCAGGCCCCAGAACATGAAGCCCAGGAGCTGCTCTCTGGCGTAAGCCAATAGAAAGGGCCGAGCGCCCAAACAGTCCTTCAAGTCCTCCAGCTTGAAGCGTAGGTAGACCCGACTGGCCTCCTCTATTAGCCGCACCATACTTTTCTCATCGGCTATTGCGGCTTGCCTGACCTTGACTTTCATCTAACATTGCCCCTCTCCGAGAAATGATAACACGGTTGTGTTCCCTCGTCAAGGCAACTTTGCCAGCCAGAGCGGCGACAGAGGGCCGCCCCTACGCGGCGGATGGCTATGTGGCATCACCCGGAGGTGAACCTCCGGGCCTCGGCCTGAGCTCGGCCGAACGCCTGAAAGAGCGAAGCCCTACGGGCTAAAATCCAGCCCCGCAGCAATGCCCTGCCTGTCCCGAGCGCAGTCGAGGGGAGCCCGCCGAAGGGGGGCTTTGCTCTTTCAGCGCGGGGATTTCTTCCCGCGCAGGACGTAATCAGTTTCTCACCGGCCATTTTTT
>JAUWYT010000192.1 GCA_030615705.1 Chloroflexota bacterium | reverse complement strand
ATGTGGTGGTCCTTCTCACCCTGCATGACGAGAGCCGGCACCACCTTGACGTGGGGGAGCTCCCGCCTGACCAGCCGCAAAAGTGCCCCCAAACTGACCAGGCAGCGGGTGGGGAGCCTGTTGTAGGAGAAGATGCGCTCTTCGGCCTCAGGGTCAGTCAGGTCCGATTTAATGTCGGGGGTGACCCAGCGCACGAAGGGCTGCACCAGCGGCAGGAAGCGAAAGCGCCAGTCGGCGATGTGGGCCGGCGTGGACATGGCGACGATCCCGGCCACGGGATGATGGGCCGCCAGGTGCAGAGTGATCAACCCACCCATAGAGAGGCCGGCGACAAAAACCTTGTCGCGGCGCCTTTGCAACTCCCGTAGTCCCTCCTCGGCCGAGGCGACCCAATCGCGCCAGCCGGTGCGGGCCATGTCTTCGGGGGCGGTGCCGTGGCCGGCCAATCGCACCCCCAGGACGGCCAGTCCCTTCTGGGCCAGGTACTCCCCCATAGGCCGCATCTCCGGCGGGCTGCCGCTGAAGCCGTGGATGAGAAGACAGCCCGTCGGGCCGCCTTCGAAGAAAAACGGGTTCAGGTCTAACTCCTTCATAGCTCTTGACCTGCTTCAACCGGCCGCCCGACTTGATCGGGCAGCGTGTAGTGACGAAAGATGAGCCAGCCCACCAGGACGCAAGGGCCGCTCACCGGCCCCATCAAGCGGATGCCCAGCGGGTTGGCCGCGCTGTAGCCGAAGGTGCCCAGGGTGAAGCCGACGAGAGCGGTCGAAAGGGCGCGGGCGATTTTGGAGATGGTGGCGAAGACGCCGAAGTACATGGCCTCGCGCCGCTCTCCTGTGCGCAACTCGTCGTAGTCAATCACGTCCCCCAGCAGAGCGTTGGGGAAGACGTAGAGGGCACAGGAGGGCAGCCCCCTGTCAACCCCGTGTACAACCGCCCGCTGCACCATCCTGGGGATGCCAGGCAGGAAGCCGACGAAGTACATCAGCGGCAAGTAGAAGACCAGCACCAGCATGGCCAGCGCGTAGGCCCACTTCTTGCTGCGCACCCGCGCCAGTTTGGACGTCAGCAGCAGGGAGGGCAGCATGACGCCCAAACTGACCCCCATGAGAATCGCCACCTTTCCCGATCCCAGTGGGTGTGTGGAACGATGATTATTTCTGTCATCGAAGTAGGCTCTCGTAGTAACTATTGAGATACTCCCCGACCCGCTTCTCTATCCTGATCCGCCACATCCTTCGCTGCCATGGCCTAACCAAAAGAGGTCGCAAACGCCGCAAGCCCTGTGAAATAAACACTACAAGGAAAGAGGTTCCACGCAATACTATTACACGGGGCAAGCCCCTCTATCCAGCCCTCGGCCTGAGGCTTCGACGGTGAGCTCAGCCGAACGGCTGGGGCCGAAGGCCATCGAGCTGATGATGAGGAATTCTATCGCCCCTATTTGCTCTCTATGCAAGACGAAGAGGATGCCCTGGCCCTGTGTAATATCTATCACATAGGGCTGGCCCCGGCTGCCAGATGGGTTTATTTCTATAATGTGCAAAGACCTCATTTCGGGAAAGGAATGGACAAACAGGCCCCTTTGGAAGTTTCGCACCGTTTGGGGTATCATGGCCCTGACCAGATCGCCCTCTTTGCACCCATACTTCTGGATACGATCAATACCGACCTCCTTCTCGCCTGCGACCCTGAGATGGTAACGTTCTATTGGCCTATTACAACCTGAACAAGTAAGAATTGGTGTTTACCCCAGTGTGATGTATAATCTCTGCGGGCTAACCGCACAGTACAGGTGTTCCTTGTGGTTGCCCCCTAACTAGGGGTTGAAAGTGCGGATTATTGAGACCCCGTCGGGGGCAGAGGCAAAGCCATGCCCTTGCATTTGAGAGTATCAGGGGATCCAAAATTGCTCTGAGGGGATTGCCAAATCCCCGCTTTTGGCCTGGATCTGGCGCTTGTCCTGAGCCTTGTCCTGAGTAGCCGCAGGCGTATCGAAGGGCTGTCGAAGGGATCCAGGCTGAGCAGAATTGGATCTACTGAGTATGCAAACGGGGGTCTTTTGGAGATAGACGATGAGAAACTTTTCGGCTATCAGACGCGTATTGGTAATCACCCTTCTCTTGAACCTTGTGGCAACTGCGGCCAAGCTGATCGTTGGTTACCTGACCGGCTCCATCAGCCTGGTGGCAGATGGCTTCGACTCCGTATTCGATTCGGCCTCCAACATCATCGGCCTGGTGGGTATCTACATTGCTTCCCGGCCTGCCGACGAGGAGCATCCTTACGGCCACCGCAAGTTCGAGACGATGGCGGCCATCAGCATCTCCATCCTGCTTTTCCTGACCTGTATGCAGTTAGTTCAGAGCGCCTGGGTGCGGCTGAAGGCTTCAGAGATCATCGCTCCAGTGGTAAATGTCTGGAGCTTCGCGGCGCTCCTGCTCAGCATCGCTGTCCATATCACGGTGGTCTCCTACGAGTACCGCAAAGGAAGAGAGCTGAAAAGCGATATCCTGGTAGCCGATGCCCTCCACACCCGGGCCGATATCTACATCTCCGTCTCGGTCATTGCTGGCTTGATAGCGGTGAAATTGGGGCAGCCCGTTGTAGACCCCATCCTGGCGCTGATCATCGCTGCTCTCATCTTCAAGATCGGCCTCGACATCATCCGCTCCAGGTCTCGAGTCCTCCTGGATAGAGTGGCGGTGGATACCAGCGATGTCGAGAGGATCGCGCGAGCGGTGCAGGGAGTTACAGCGGTCCATCGTGTCCGCAGCCGTGGTCACGAGGACGATATCTATATTGACCTGCATGTGAAAGTGAACCCCTCCATGGCTACCGAGCAAGCCCATTCTATCGCCCATGAGGTGGAGCGCCGGCTGTTAGCCGAAGTACCAGGTGTCCAGGACGTGATCGTCCACATAGAGCCGGAGCGAGCCCAGGGCATTGGGGAGGGAGAGGCCATAGATCATAACAACAATTCCTCGGCATAGGTGGAGAGAGTCAAGGTGCCCCCGGTGTGCCAGAATGCGTCTTTATCCGCCCCTCTCAGGCGCAGGTTAAATCGGAAGCGGCTTTCAACATGATTTGCAGTATTTGCGTGTCTGTTTGCACCATCCCAGGATTCGCTAGCGACCCTAAATTACGTAAAGTGCTCTCGCTTGCTGCTAGCGTTTATCCCCCACTAAAAGATATTCATGCTCAGATACTTCATCCCTGTGTCCGGTATCAAGGTCACCACTGTCTTGCCCTCGCCCAGCCTACGGCCCACCCACAAGGCCGCCACCACGTTGGCACCTGAAGAGATACCGCACAGTATCCCCTCCTCTCGAGCCAACCGCCTGGCCATTTCGATCGCCTCCTCATCGTCAACGGCGATCACCTCGTCGCAATAGCTCATATCAACTACTTCGGGTATGAAGCCCTCGCCAATGCCCTGGATCCTGTGGTAACCGGGTTTATCCCCAGAAAGCACCGCGGATGTAGCTGGTTCCACGTATGCCACCCAGATTTGGTCGTTATACTCCTTTAGGGCCTGAGCCACGCCAACCGCGGTGCCACCAGTTCCCACGCCGGCAACGAAGGCGTCCACCTGCCCATCGGTCTGCTCCAGGATCTCCTTACCTGTGGTCTCCCGATGTGCCTTCGGATTGTCCGGATTCTCGAACTGGTTAGGGAGGAAACAATCGCGCTCCCTAGCTATCTCCTTTGCCTTCTCCACCGTCGCTTCTATGTCCTCCTTGGTGAATGACCCTGGCTTGCCGCCTCTTTTGCATGGGGTCAGCACCACCTCTGCGCCGAAGGCTTGCATGATCTGTCTCCTCTCGATGCTCATGGCTTCGGGCATGACGACGATCATTTTGTACCCTTTCACGGCACAGACAAAGGATAGGGCCATTCCAGTGTTGCCACTAGTCGGCTCCACTATCGTGCAGCCAGGCTCTAACTCACCACGCCTCTCGGCTTCCTCGAGCATGTATAGGGCGATCCTGTCCTTTACGCTGCCGCTGGGATTATAGTATTCCAGCTTCACGAGAATGGTAGCTTCGCAGTCGTCAACCACTTTGTTGAGTCGCACCATTGGCGTATAGCCAACTAATTCCAAAAGATTGTTGGCCACCTTCATCGAGTTGCCCTCCTCCTTGAATTATTACGCAGTAATCTCGTACCTCGCTTCTTACCAATGCTTAGGCGTCCCTTGAGGCACCTGCCCATTGTTAGACGCTCCATAAACAAGCGGGGCCGATCCCATGTTAATCAACATGAGTTAGAGTCGACCTCGCTAATCAAGTGACTACTTAGCACAATGGACACTGACTTTGATCAGACGGCTGGCTGGATGGGCGATGTCTAGACTCGCCCTACTTATCCTTGAGACAGAGGCTTTGAGACCTCCCTTACCAGCGTATAAGCCACGAGAGCTGCCAACCACATGAGCGCCGCGCCCGCTAGGCTGGTCCCGGGAAATCCCACGTG
>JAUWYT010000024.1 GCA_030615705.1 Chloroflexota bacterium | reverse complement strand
CCCGGCTGGCCGCGGCCCAGGCTGTGCTGCAGCACGAGTATGGGCACAAGATAGCCTGAGACCCATTCTCGCCAGGAACAAAGACCAGACAGGTGGCAGTCCCTACAGCAACGGGGGCTGCCACTGTTCTGTTTAGGGTGTGTTTCATTCACGCTTTTCAAGATTGCCGATAACCCCGGATTCGCGAAGACGAGACCAACTAGGGACAATAGATTTGCTTTAGCATGTTGTTTGTGATAAAATACCAGGTGGAGGAGTGTGACTCCAATTACCAACCCCTCAATGCCTCGCGATGCCGACGTTTACTACATATGCCAGGAATAGAGGCCTTTTGCTCCTCCGGCTTTAACCATAAACTAGCTCCTAGGGAGATTCAAGACGGAAAGAGCATCTTGGGTCCCATTTATGCCTTCCTGCGGTATTGCATGAAGCAGTACTACTTTGAGAATCGGGCGGAGATTCAGGCGGCCCCTCGGCTCAAGGCGTACTTCTTTCAGAGGAAGACCGTCAACAGGATTCGAGACTACGTTGCAAAGACAGATAAAGAGATGACCGATTGGGATCAGCCTTGGAAAGCATCTGGAAAAACCTTTGTTGACAGTTTGCCGAAACTTGGATAGAACATTGAACCTGTGACAGGTCCAGCAGGGACAACGAACCCGAGAAGGCCACGCCCGGAGAGATTATTCTTGAGATAGGGGATTCACAGTGAGCGTGGTTGACGAAATCAAACAGAAATTGGACAGAGTCGAGGTGGTCTCCAGCTACGTCGCCCTGAAGAAAGCGGGGCGGAACTACAAGGCCCTCTGCCCCTTCCACACCGAGAAGACTCCCTCCTTCGTCGTCTTCCCTGAAGGCCAGAGCTGGCACTGCTTCGGAGCCTGCGGCACGGGAGGCGACGTCTTCACCTTCGTTATGCGGCAGGAGAACCAGGATTTCGCCGGGGCCCTGCGCCTCTTGGCCCAGCGAGCAGGGGTGAGCCTGAAACCTCGAACTGAAGCCGATCTAGCCGAGGATAAACTCAAGAAGCGACTGCGCGAAATCAACGAGAGGGCCGCCGAGTACTTTCACAACCTGCTCTTGAATTCGACCGGGGGCGAGGGGGTGCGCAGCTATCTTAACCAGCGGGAGATCAATCGGGAGACCATCGGCAGATTCCAGTTGGGCTACGCTCGCGACGACTGGCAGGCCCTGGGCGATTATCTGCAAGAGAGGGGATACCAACGAGAGGACATCCTGGCGGCGGGGCTAATCATCGAACGGGAGGACAGCAGCGGCCACTACGACCGCTTTCGGGGACGACTAATCATTCCCATCCGCGATGAGCGAGGCGGGGTTGTGGGCTTCGGAGCGAGGGCGCTGGATGATTCCACTCCAAAGTATATTAACTCACCTCAGACCCCTGTCTTCGACAAAAGCACCGTCCTCTTTGGCCTGGACTTGGCCAAAGGGGCTATCCGCCGGGAGGGACTGGCCGTCATTGTCGAGGGCTACATGGACGTGCTGACGGCACACCAACACGAGATAGCCAACGTGGTGGCTTCCATGGGCACGGCTCTGACCGAGGCCCAGCTCAGGCTGTTTACAAGATTCAGCAAGCGTTTCGCCCTGGCCTTAGACGCTGACGCCGCCGGCTATCAGGCCACCCTGCGCAGCGCGGCGCTGGCTCAGGAGACCCTGGCCGAACGAGTGGTGCCCGTGCCCACTCCTGGCGGCTTGATCAAATATGAGAGCCATCTGGATGTTGACATCCGCATCATCACCCTGCCCCAGGGGCAGGATCCCGACAAGGTGATCAGGGAGAGCCCTGCTCTGTGGGTTGAGCTGGTTGAGAGCGCCCTGCCGATAGTGGAGTACTATTTCAAGGCCGTCACTTCGGAGCTGGACCTGGATTCGCCCAAAGGCAAGGCAGAGGCTGTGCGCAGGCTCATGCCTGTCATCCAGGAGATCGGTAACGCCGTCGAACGGACCCACTATATCCAGAAGCTGGCTCGCTTGGTTCGGGTGGACGAGAGGACGCTCCTGCGTCAGGCTGGGATGAAAGGCAAAATGGCAAAGAGACGCAAGGAAGAGGGGGGAGCGCTACCGGACAGAGAGGAATTCACCTTTGGGCTGGAAGAATATTGCCTCTCTACTTTACTCAAAAGGCCACACTTGCTTCATAGCTTGGATGAGGCGCTGCGGGACGTGGGGGCGGACGGACTGAATGTTGATGATTTCGTCCAGGCTGAAAACCGGGAGATATTCGCCTCCTGGTGGGAGGGTTTGAGCCTGAAGGAGGGCTTGGCGCTTCGGCAAGCCTGTCCTGAGCGTAGTCGAAGGGCTCAGGACATCGATTTAGAGGGCCTTCGGGGGGAGCTTGACCCGACACTGCATCCTCGCTTCGACCTTCTGTTGGAAGGGCCAAAGGGTGCCCCACCCCTCGATGACGACAGGGCAGAAAAGGCCCTGATTGAGGGGGCCCTGCGTCTGCGCCAGCGGAAGCTTCAAAGGTTGGTTGAGGAGTTGCGTCTCCTCCAAGGGGACGCCGAAGAGCTGGGGGGGGCTGCAATTGAAGAATATGGCCAAGTGGTTGACTCCTATCGTAGTGCTCTGTGGGGCATCTCTCAGGCTCTGGCTGCCCGTTCATTCTTCGGACGACGTGAAGCCAGCCTTAATTGGAGGTTGGAAATTGGAGGTTGGAAGGTCTAACGATCCAACTTCCAACAAATGTAGGTGAGAAGAACAATGGCTGAGCCTCTTGAGCAAAAGCCAGGTGTGAAGAGACTGCTCTCCAAAGGTGCTGAGCAGAAATACTTAACTCTGGAGGAAATCCTGGAGGTCTTCCCCGAGGCCGAAGCGAATGTGGAAGAGCTCGATGCTCTTTATCGTCGTCTGCTTGATATGGGCATCGAGGTCGTGGAACCCGGCGAGTTGGCCGAGGAGGAGCCGGCCAAGTCAGAACTGGAGGCACTAGAAGGCAAAGCTGAAAGCGAGTTGGCAGTCCTACCGCTGAGTGGCCCTGAGCTAACTAGCGATCCAGTCAGAATGTACTTGAGGGAGATCGGTAGAGTGCCTTTGCTTGATGCCAATCAAGAGATGCGATTGGCCATTAAGATGACGGCTGATGATTACCTGGAGAGGATCCAAGAGAAGCTGGCCAAGAAGTTGAAGCGGTCTCCGACGGGGTCGGAGGTGATGGCCAGGGTGTTCAGATCCCTGACCAGCGACTGGGAAGTGGTGGAGGAGGCTTGTCGAGAGCTTTCGATAGCACCGCCGGATATGCTCTCCATGATTGAAGAGGCCCAAGCCCTGCGCAACTGCCCCGTTGGGGATCAAGAACCCTACCTGCATCCCTTTCTCGATAAGAGGGAGCAGGAGGGCAACGGGAAATGGGATGAGCTTACAGGCAAGCTGTTTGACGTCTGCACAGGATTATACCTTTTGCCCGATGAGAGTTTGCGGTTTCTGGGAGACTGCTATGAGAAAAACAAGCGACTGCCATCGGTTGAGCTTTTCACCGAAGGGTTAGGGGAGGAAGATCGCTTGGCCAAGGAGATAGCGCAGGTCCACGGGCGTTCTATGGAGGCTAAACAAGCGCTGACCAGGGCTAATTTGCGTTTAGTGGTCAGTGTGGCGAAGAAATACATGGGGCGTGGTATATCCATCTTGGATCTCATCCAGGAGGGCAACATAGGTCTGCTCAAGGCAGTGGACAGATTCGATCACACTAAGGGATATAGATTCAGCACCTATGCCACCTGGTGGATTCGACAGGCCATCAACCGAGCTATCGCCGATAAGGCGCGCACCATCCGCCTCCCGGTGCACGTGCTGGAGACCGTAAACCGGGTATCACGGGTTTCACGTCATCTCACTCAGGAATTGGGGCGGGAGCCCACTTTAGAAGAAATCGCTCTGGAGATAGGTCTGCTACCCGATCAGGAGAAGCAGGCCATTGAGGAAACCTGGGCTGCAGGCGAGCGTCTTGACCCGGCTCTCCAGCGGAGGTTGCGACGGGAGGCAGCCGAGGTCAGACGCATCCTCCGGCTGGGTCAGGAGCCCATGTCGTTGGAGATGCCCGTGGGGTCGGAGAAGGATAGCTTCTTGGGCGATTTCATCAAGGACGAGACCGTCCCCAGCCCTGTGGATACCGCCGCACATCATTTATTGAAGGAACAGATAGAGGACATGCTCGATCAGTTGACGGATCGGGAGCGAGAGGTGCTGGAGAAGCGCTTTGGTCTGAAGGACGGGCGGAGTTGCAGCTTGGAGGAGGTGGGTGAGTCCCTTGGAGTGACGAGGGAGCGGGTCCGTCAGATCGAGGCCAAGGCTCTAAGAAAACTCCGTCACCCCACGCGCCGCCGCCAGTTACAGGATTATTTAGTGTGAGGGTTTGACTAATCGGGCGAGGATGTGTATAATAAAAGTTAGCGATCCTCGGTAGCTCAATTGGTAGAGCGGCCGGCTGTTAACCGGCTGGTTGTAGGTTCAAGTCCTGCCCGAGGAGCCATGTAGAGCGGGAAGAAGTTCCCGCTCTTTGTTTGCCAAAGGAGAAGCTCCTGTCCATTTTGTTTGAAGCTGGTAATATCGCTGGCCTTGAGTTGAAGAACCGACTTGTTCGCTCCGCCACCGCGGAGAGGATGTGTGACGAAGAGGGCCGGCCCGAGCAGGCCATGATTGATCTCTACGCCGACCTGGCCAGAGGTGGGGTGGGGCTGATCGTCACCGGCCACGCCTTTGTTCATGAGAGTGGCAAGGCCCACTCAACGATGACTGCTGTCCATCGGGATGACCTTGTTCCCTCGCTGCGAACTCTGAGCGAGGTCGTGCACCGGGAGAGCGGCGGTAAGCGAAGCGGCGTGGTCATGCAGATCAACCACGCCGGCCGCAAGGCCTCAGAGAAGGTGACCTGTCCTGAGCCTTGCCCTGAGTGTGGTCGAAGGGGTAGTCGAAGGGTCGGCCGGACGCCGGTGGCTCCCTCGCCGGTGTCCCAGGTCAAAGGAGGCCCTCGACCCCACGAATTGACGGAGGCGGAGATCGAAGAACTGGTTGGGGCTTTCGGCAGGGCTGCTGGCCGGGCGAAGGAGGCGGGGTTCGACGGCGTCCAACTACATGGGGCGCATGGCTATCTGATCAACCAGTTTTGCTCGCCAGCCAGCAACTGGCGCCGCGATCGGTGGGGCGGCAGCAGCGCCCGGCGGCTGCGATTTCTCGAGGAAGTGGCCGCAGCGGTGCGGGACGAGGTGGGAGACGATTACCCGCTGCTCATCAAGCTGGGTGTCCAGGACTTTGTACGGGATGGCCTGACCCTGGACGAGGGAGTCGAGATAGTACGCCACGTGGCCGATTGGGGCCTTGATGCCGTGGAGATCAGTTGTGGGATGGGCACGACCAGTGCTCGAAAGGACATCCTGAGGCCTGAGGATGAGGCATATTTCCTGCCTCAGGCCAGGCGGGCACGAGAGCTGACCGAACTGCCGCTCATCCTGGTAGGAGGGATGAGATCGCTTGAGGTCATGGAGAGCATCCTTGAGGAAGGTACCGCTGACTTCATCTCCATGTCTCGGCCTCTAATCCGGGAACCCGATCTGCCCAATCAGTGGCAGGAGGGTCGCACGGAACCCGCCGCCTGCATCTCCTGCAACAATTGCTGGCCTGGGCCAGGAGAATACGGCATCGCCTGCCGCAGCTCCAATAGGTGAGCGGCCAAAAGCTAAATGGCAAAATCGGCTGCTAGGAGGTAGGTTGGTCCCAGAACGATTGGTTTTGGCCTCGGCCTCGCCGCGACGGCGGAAACTCTTCTCCCTATTGGAGGTGCCTTTCGTGGCAGCGGCGGCCTATGTGGACGAGGAGAGCGAAGGGGGAGAGAGCCCTCAGGAGATGGTCTGCCGCCTGAGCCTGGCTAAGGCCAAGGCCAAGGGTGTGGCTCTCTCCTACCCTGAGGGACTGATCGTCGCTGCCGACACCATCGTCGTCCTCAATGGTGATGTGCTGGGCAAGCCAGCAGATGAAGCCGAGGCTGTAGCCATGCTGCGGCGCTTGCGGGGGCGGAAGCACATCGTCTTCAGCGGAGTGACAGTCTATAATCCAGCATTGGGGCGCGCCATCACGGAGCTAGTCAAGAGCGCCGTCTGGATGAGGGCCTACACCGACGAGGAAGTGGCTCGCTACGCAGCCAGTGGCGATCCCCTGGACAAGGCTGGCGCCTATGCCATCCAGTACCAGAACTTCAGCCCCGTAGAGCGTATCGAGGGCTGTTACGCTAGCATTATGGGCTTGCCCCTTTGTCACCTAGCCATGGCTTTAGTCCAACTCGGTCTGATGTTGCCTGTGGATGTGCCCCGGGCCTGCCAAGGCTTCACTGGCTATCGTTGTCTCGTAGCCGGGGAGATTTTGCATGACCAAGCAGTGAGCAAACTCCCATAGTGGCGGTCAGGGACAACCGCCGCTACGGATCATAAATGGCGAGAGCCGCTGATCAAGAACAGCGGCTCTCTTGCGTTTGAGCATAATGTAGGCGTCGGGCATCATTTCCAGGGCATAGGTGGGACATCGGCTGGGATTGCATACGGGCCATTGCGGAACTCGTCCCAATAGCCCCATTTGTTGATGAGGGAATAGGAGAATATAGCTTGACCTGATGCTCCAGCCTGACGAGCTATCTCAATTCTCGACCAGATTCTATCAAAGGAATCATAATCGGCTGTGATTCCTGGACAAACGTGGCGCTCATTGGCATTGGACACGAAGTCACGGACTAGGACGTCGAAGCGGTCTGGGTAATCCTTGGTGCTGACTGTGTAGAGCATAGGAGCGATGGCATCAATTAAGTCTTTCCACATCCAGCCCTGGGAATCCTGATAATAGCCGTCATAACCGTCGTTAGCGATCCAGTCCCAGTAATCTCGATAGATGGGCCACACCGCTGCAGTCAGCATCACATCCTGATGGGTAAGGATGACTTGCTCATAGATTTGGCTCAGTAAGTCCGCCACCTGTGCCCGTTGCCAATCTTCCCAAGTAAGATCTGGCTCGAGCATCTGAGCCTCGGCGAAGCGGGCTTTGCTGATGGGATCATGGGAGAATTCAGGGCCGGCGTAGCGGATGCGATCCAGATGCAACCCATCTACTTCGTAGTGCGTCATTATGTCCTGGCAGACAGATATGATGTGATTAACCGTCAGTGTGACAGCCGGACTGGCCCATAGGTATGGACGGCGGTCGGTGAGTAGCATAGGGCCTTCCTCATCCCACTGCCGCCAGTTAGCCCAGCCGTAGGTGTGGGAGAGCCTCCAGAACAAGTGCGTCGGCGTAACCTCTTCTGGCGGTGCCTGTCCCCCCGGCGAGGTCACCCATACGGGATAGACGTTGACCCAGGCGTGTAGCTCCAGGCCAGCGGCGTGGGCCAGCTCCACTGCGGTAGCCAAAGGGTCCCAGCCGGGATCTTGACCTAGGGTGCCCGTTAGCCTCTCCGCCCAAGGCTCGTAGTTGGAATGGTAATAAGCATCGGCCTGGCCGCGCACTTGAAAGAATATGATGTTGAAGTTAGCGTAGGCGGCTCGCGCTACGATTTCTTGAACGTCCTCTGGATATGTGTAATCCCAGCGGGTCACCCAGAGCGCCCGAGCTTCCGGTGGGTAATAATGCTTCCAGATCACTGGTAAATATACATAGTAAGTCACGGGAGTTTCGGTTGGCGTAGGCGTCCAAGTTGGGGTAGGGAGCGATGTCGCAGTCGGCGTAGGTGTGCTGGTCGGTGTTTCTGTGGGAGTCCTAGTCGGTGTCGTGGTGGCGGTAAGTGTGGGCGTTTGCGTGGGAGTGCTAGTTGGTGTCGTGGTGGCCGTAGGCGTGGCTACTTGCGTGGCAGTGCTTGTCCAGGTCCACGTTGCTGCAGGCCTGTTCGCTGGCGTAATGGTGGGATTCGAAGTCTGCGTCCTTGTAGGGTTGAATCCCTTGCTCACACCTGCATCCCTAGCCTCAAGTGGTGCGGCCTCAACATTGGTTGATAGCAGAGATAGGAACATAGCTATCAGTGCTAGTCTAATGATTGCTTTGTTTCTTCTCACTATGCTCTCTCTGGCAACCTCGTTGCACGATTCTCGGAAAAGACGGCTAACCCAGTGCACAAGTCACGTAAGAGAGGGCTTTCTCGGCGAGGGATGGGACAGAGGACATCGCCTACGTCGGTGTCCACTATGTCTCTGCCTCTGGCGACTGTCTACTCGATGATGACCCACCCTGCTTGGTACTTGTCCAACTGTTCCTTGGTATAATCATCCATCGGGTGCTCCCGCTCTGGGATCTCGATCTCCTTCTTCACCCCACAGAGCTCGGTGGAGAAGTAGCGTTGGCCGGTGTCGTTAATCATGGTGACTATGACTCCCGCCTCGGGATAGCGCCGGGCCACTTTAAGGGCTGCTGCTACGTTGCTGCCGGAAGAGATGCCGCAAAAGATGCCTTCCTCCAGGGCCAGCCTTTTGCCCATCTCGATGGCTTCATCTGAGGTGGTGAGAACGATGCCGTCGAGGATGGAGAGGTCCAGATTACGAGGCACGAAGCCGTCGCCGATGCCCTCGATCCTGTGGGAGCCCCACTCCCGCCTGGCGAGCATAGGGGCCTCGGTCGGCTCCACAGCGAAGAGCTTGACCTCAGGCTTCATCTTCCTCAGGTAGCGGCCAATGCCGGTCAGCGTCCCACCTGTGCCCTGGGTGGCGACGAAGATGTCTACCTCTCCCCCCGTCTGCTCCCAGATCTCAGGGCTGGTGGTGGTGAAATGGGTGGCGATGTTGTCCAGGTTGGTATATTGGTTCGGTTCCCAGTACTTCCCCGGCTCGGCAGCTTTGATCTCCTTGACCTTCTCCAGGCATAGGTCCACGTCGCTCTCTGCCCCTGGCGTCTCTATGATCTGGCCCCCGTAGGCGCGCATGATCATCTTGCGCTCCTCGCTCATCCCGGCGGGCATGACTATGACTACCGGATAGCCCAGCATCCCCCCCACGAAGGCACAGGCGATACCAGCGTTGCCGGTGGAGCTTTCGATGATGGTCATCCCCGGCTTCAGGTCGTCGCGCTTGAGGGCCTCGGTGATCATACGGTAGTAGATACGGTCCTTCAAACTGCCGGTGGGGGTGAAGTACTCGATCTTGCCCATGATCTGGGGTTGCAGCCCCTCGGCCACTTTGTTGAGCCTCACCAGCGGCGTGCGGCCGATGGTCTCGAAGATGTTCGCCGCCGCATTTTTGTTCGCATCCCAATTGATGGCCACTATGTCCTCCTCCTTGGCTTCTTTTAGGGCAGCCGCAAGGGCTGCCCCTACTACTTCTATTCCCATCCTGGGAATTCGCGCTGATGGGCGGGGATCTTTCTCCTGCCTCGGCGCCTGTGGGGGAGCATTTTGAACAATTCGGGGAACTTTTTGAAGGCCAGCCGACTGGCGATCTGCTCCAGGTGAGCGGAGTGCTTCACAAAGTCCATCTCGTCGGCGGGGATAATGAGAAGAGGGCAGATATCGAAGTCCCTCGCCCACTCCTCGTAGAGGTCGTTGAGTTGCTCCAGATACTGAGGATCGATATCCCGCTCGAAATGGCGGCCTCGTATGGTGATGCGGCTTTTCAGCGTGGGAACTGAGGCCCTCAGGTAGACTATCAAATCCGGCGGGGGAAGGATGAGGAGGATGGCCTCGTAGACCTCCCTGTAGGTGCGGTAATCCCGCTCGCTCATGTAGCCCTGGCGATAGAGGTTCTCGGCGAATATCTCCGCGTCCTCGTAGATGGTGCGATCCTGGATAACTGAGGACGGCATGAAATCCCGGGCCCGCAACGCGGTTGATACCTCCTCCAGGGATTTTGGTCCGAATCTTTTTATGCTCAGCAATTCACCCTTCTCCAACGCAATCAGGACATTTGCCACGGTGGCCATGTTGGCCTTTTTCAGCAAATTCTCTACCCGCATGGAGAGTCCAAGCTCTTCGAGTGGGATAAGCGCTTTTTTCTCCACTCTTGTTGTCTCGATGGTTTCTCCTAGCACCTTGCCGGAACGATCGAGTATCGTCCGATAATAACGCAACTTGCGAGCTAGAAAGAACATCTGGGAATGGAAGCTCCACTTCTTCATGTCCTTGTAGAAATCGGCCAGGTAGGGGTTATCGTCCACGGCCTCGTAGAATGGCTCCCAACCCAACCTCTCGCTGAGAAGGGCAGTCAGCGCTGACTTACCCACGCCCATGTTGCCGGCGATGGCGATGAACTTCTTCATCCCCAATTTCTCCCCACGTTCGTCCTCATCTTCTCCAGGTAGGCCTCCTCCAGGTCTATCCCCGTGTAGCTGGCCAGCTTCAGGAGGTAGGCCAAGCAGTCGGCCAACTCCTCCCGCAGGTGGGGCAGGTGCTCTTGTAGGGCCCGGTCTTGGGCCTCGCGGCGGTTGCCCACCTTCTTATAGTGCGTCTCCTGAGCTGCCCAGACCTGCTTCAGCTCCGCCCCCAGCTCACCCACCTCCTCCGTTAGGCAGACGAAGTTGATGTAAGGGTCGCCGGAAAAGCCCTTCTCTCGGTCTAGAGTCCGATGCCAACGCTGGAAATCGCCCAGCCGTCGGCGACCCCCCGCGAGGGGTGGTAGGCCCTCCTTGACCGGCACGGCCCCCATCTGGGGCAGGGGTCGCTGGTAGGTGCCCTCCCTCAGGGCCGAGCGGATGCGGCTCACTACGTAGGAAAGGGCCTTGGGGGCGCGCACGTAGTTCAGCTCGTTGGTATCAATGGGGAGCACCGGGGCGGTGGTGTATTCGGCGAAGAAGCGCTCGTATGCCCGCCGAACCTGGTCCAAGTAGTCCCGATCTATCCCCCGCTCGTAGGTGCGGTCTCGCACAGCGATGCGCTCCATGAGGGCGTCGGTATCGGCCCGCAGGTAGACCACCAGGTCGGGCACGGGGATCTTCTCCGCCATGATGGTGTGAACCCGCTCGTACATCTCCAGTTCGTCGTCTTTCAAATTCAGGTGGGCGAAGAGCCGGTCCTTGGCGAAGGTATAGTCGCTGATGAGGGAGCTGCGCTGCAGAGTTGCTGGGACAACTTGCTGCTGATGCCGATAGCGGCTCAGCAAGAAGAAGATCTGGGTCTGGAAGGCGTACCTCTCCCGGTCGGTGTAGAAATCGGTGAGGAAGGGGTTTTCCTCAAAGACCTCTAGCAGCAACTCGGCGTCGAACTCATCT